>JAJFBI010000763.1 GCA_020697385.1 Microvirga sp.
CGCGTGGACCATAGCGTCGCTCACAAAGAAGTAGGCGTCTGCCTCTTCAGGGAGGAGGGCCCCAACACGCTCTCGCAGGTCCATGGGCGACCGCACTTCGACACCGACGAGTTCGACGCCGAGCCTACGCGCCGCCTCTTGCGCGACGGGCAACGCCGCCGCGGCAATGGGGTTCGCGGGATTGTAGAAGGTGATCGCCCGCTTCATCGACGGCAACAACTGGTGAAGGAACTCGAAGCGCTTTGCCGTCGCGTCGGTCACCGCCGAATGGACCCCCGTTACGCGCCCGCCCGGTTTGGCGAGGCTCTCCACCAGACCGGTCTCGACCGGGTCGGTCCCTGCGGTGAAAACAACGGTGGCGCGAGTAGTGCCGCGCTTGGCCGCCAAGCTGGTCGAGGTGGAGAAAGCCACGACGACGATGCATCCCTCCTCCTCGAGGTTCCGCGCTGCTGTTTCGGCCGACGCCAAATCGCCTGCGCCGCGACGAGTTATCAGCTCGAAGTGCGTGCCCTCCACGAGGCCTCCGCCCTTCAATCCTTCGCGCAATGCGGCGAGCGCCGGGTAATCCGGCCCGCCTTGCATAATCACGCCGAGCCGCTTGGGTCTGATGTGCTGCGCGTGCGCTAAGAGCGGCCAGGACGGCACGGCTGCGATAAGCGCGATAACTTCCCGTCGCCTCATGAGCACCTCCCGCGCGAGCGGACCTGCTCCGGGGGGAGTGAAACACGGTCCAGGGCGGACGGCTAGGGTGAAACGAGGGACCGCGCCGCTCGGAGTGCCTCCCGCTAGGCCAGGGCCGCAGGACGAGCGTTCATGAGGGGTTAACCACGCGGCACGGCATTGTTGCTGATGCAAAACTCACAGAAACGGGCTGTCATTCACATATGCCATCCGACGAAGAGAACGATGTCGCGCCCTCTCCTCGGGAGCTCGCGAACAAGCTCGCTAGCGATGAGTACCTGTTGCTCGATGTTCTAGACCGATGTTCTGAACGCGCCGTCGCTCGTGGAGCCGATGAGGCGCTTGATTGAGGGTTCCCTCCTTTAGAGGCCGAGCTACGGCCCCCGGGACAGAGGTCGCGCGGGCGAGCCGGCCGCGGTCCATTTGCGCGAGCTTCTCGTGCACTTCGTTCAAGGGCAAGCCAAACCAGCCCTTTTCGCCCGTCGCCGCGTGCCTCGCGAGCGCGATCCGAGTGCCCACCGGGGCACCGCCCGCCGAGGTGATCCAGTTCTACAACAATGCGGGCGGCACCGGGGCGGCTCGGTGTGGGAGAGCGCGCCAGGCGATGCTGCGCGCCGGAATTGCGGTTATGAAAGGCTTCGCCATGGCAAGGCCAATTCCGACCTCGCCGAGCCATGCGAATGACCCTCGTAATCGATGATCAAGGCGACGGGCACGCCGTTCTGATGCTGCGTGAAGCAGATGATCCTCGCCCTGGATCTTCTCAGAGAGATCGGGCGAACTCCGATGGGCGGACCGCACATCCTCGCTCAGGGCGTTTGAGAAACTGGCGCATGTGGACGACGGCCTCCTGCCGGCGGGCGTGCGGGTATCGATCCACTGCTGGTGCAGATACAGTTCGCAGCCCTTGGCGTGGAGTTCGACCAGAACCAAGAAGGACCTGAAGAGACCAGCCGAGGCGATCCGCTGACAACGCGGTCACGAGATCAACCTCCCGCCTGACTACAGATGGCGGCGCTTCCTCACACCCCTCCGATTGCGCTAGCATGGCACTTCGCGTGCGGGCCCGGAGGTCCTTCGGTTTGATAGGTACTCGGCGGCTTGGCCAGATCTCCCCGAACGTCGTCGCGATACGCTATCCTCAAAGTTCAGGAAGGAGGTTGTCGCAGAGACCATGGACATTGGCGATTGGCTGCGAAGTCTTGGACTTGAACGCTATGAGCGGGCATTTATCGACAACGCTGTCGATACCGATGTGCTGCCGGAGCTTACAGAAAGCGATCTGGAAAAGCTAGGACTGGCATTAGGGGATAGGAAGCGCCTGAGAACCGAGTCGAGATCTTCCCGCAGACGCGACAGCCGCCCATCGCTCGTGCCGAGCGCCGTCACCTCACGGTGATGATCTGCGATCTGGTGGGCTCGACTGCGCTGTCGGTCCGACTTGATCCGGAGGACATGCGTGCTGTTGTCGATGCCTACCATGCCGCCTGCGCTCGTATCACTCGAGCCTATGACGGCTTCCTGGCCGAGTTCCGAGGGGACGGGATATTGGCGTATTTCGGCTATCCACTCGCGCACGAAGACGATGCTGAGCGAACCGTGCGGGCTGGGCTTGAGATATTTGCTGCGGTGGCAGGTCTCGAGACGCCGGCCCGGGAACCGCTTGCGGTTCGGATTGGGATCGCCACTGGTTTGGTGGTCGTGGGTGACCCCAGTGGCGGGAGCGCTTTGCGGGAGCATGCTCTGGTTGGGGAGACGCCGAACCTTGCGGCACGCCTTCAGTGCTTGGCTGAGCCTGGGACGATTGTCGTCGGCGCTTCGACGCGCCGGCTGCTCGGGCATGTGTTTCGTCTGCGGGACCTTGGTCGTCACCAGCTCAAAGGCATTGCCGAGCCGGTGGCGGCCTGGGCTGTCGAAGGCTTAGCGGCTAACGACAGCCGCTTCGAGGCGGTCCGCTCGCCGTATCCAACGGAATTCGTCGGCCGCCAGAACGAGCTCGATTTCCTGCTGGAGCGGCAACGCCTCGCGTGGAAGGGCAACGGCCAGATTGTCCTGATCTCGGGCGAGCCAGGGATCGGCAAATCCCGCCTTATCGCGGCCCTCGCTGAGCGCATCGCCAGCACACCGCATACACGCTTGCGCTACCAGTGCTCGGCTTATCACACCAGCAGCGCCCTTCATCCCTTCATTGCGCAGTTGGAGCGAGCGGCAGGCTTTAGATCAGAGGACACGCTCGAGCAACGGCTCGAGAAGTTG
>JAJFBI010000157.1 GCA_020697385.1 Microvirga sp.
ATGTCATGAGGGTGACCGCGCTATCGGGAATTCGCCCAAACAGCGGGTGGCGAGTTCTCAGGTGACCGACCAGGAGCCCGGCGAGCAAGGTGCCCACGCTGGTGCTGAGCGAAACCGTGATGCCCCCGACCGAGAACGACAGCAGGACACCGGCGACGCCACCCGCAAAGACTGCCAGGCCCAGCACGATAAAATCTATCGTCGGAATTGGAGCGATGACGGCGCCGATCATGGGGGCGGCTTTCTGCACGATCGCCTCGGGACCGACCAGGCGCAGGATATCGCCCCGTTGCAGGATCAAATTGCCGGCGATTGGCAGCTCCTGGCCGCCACGGCTGATGGATTGGAGGTAAAGTCCCCGGGCCCATTCCTCGCTTGATATTTCGGCCAGAGTACGTCCGCCAAGCTTCGAGCTCATGAGCAGGATCTCGATGGCCATGATCGGGAGATCGAGGAGTGCCTTGTCCTCGACTTCTGCGGCGCGCGTTCCGATCAGCTCGACCATCACTTCGCGGGGACCAGATATTGCCACGATATCGCCGGCCGCCAACCTCATCTCCGAACTCGGTTCGAAGACTCGTTCTCCTCGTCGGAACCTTTGGATGAAGAGACGATGATGAGGAATACGAGACTCGGCTTCGGCGACCGATTTGCCGATCAAAGGAGAATTGTCGGCCAACTCATAAGCGCGCACCTCGAATTTACGCCATGCGGATGCAAGACCCGGTCTCTGGCGTTTCATGCCGAGAGACTGCTCCAGCTTCAGCGCTTCCTGTTTGAGGTCCACCCGCAAGAGCGCGGGGGCAACCACCGTCGCAAACATGATGACGCCCGCACTGCCAAAAATGTAGCAGACGGCATCCGCGACAGCGATGTGCGCGACCAGGATGGCACGTTCCGCCTCCGGCAAGAGCAACGCGTTGACCGCATCGGTCGCCGTTCCCATGGCGGCACTCTGCGTGAGCGCACCAGACATCAGTCCGGCGGCAAAGCCGGCATCCAGCCCAAGAGACTTGGCAACGACGATCGAAGACGCCAGGCCAGTGAGCGCGACGACGACAGCCAGAAGGACCGGGCTCAAGCCATCCCGCTTCAATGCCTGCATGAATTGCGGGCCGACCGAGTAGCCTATCCCAAACAGGAACAGGAGGAACAGGAAGGACTTGGTCATGCCGGAAACCGGCACCGGGGCAAACTGCCCGACCAACAGGCCCGCGAAGAGTGCGCCGGTGACGGGGCCGAGGCTGAACACTCCAACCTTGAAGCTGCCTATCCAGTACCCCGCTGCAATCACCAGGAACAGCGCAAATTCCGGGTACTGGACCAGGAAGTGCTTCAGCCAGGATAGCATGGCCATCGGAGGCGCATGTAACGTCCGTACGTCCTGGTCACGGCCTCGCACCTTGCGACGCTTCATAGACGTCGCGATAGCCGCGGGCGATCGTTCGCACGCCTCTTCCGATGTCCTTGTATGCCTCGTCGGGCAGGTTCGCCAACGACACACGCAACGACCATTGAGGCGCTTCGAACCCACCGCCGTTCAGGAGAACGATGCCGTGGTCCTCCGCGAGGCGGAATGCCAGGTCGAGCGGATGAATGTTTTTCTTCAGGTAGTCGACTGCCTCGTCGCCTATGTTCTTGCGGGCCCAGAACTCGAAGTCGATCAGGCCGTAGTAAGCGTTGAAGTTGGCATTTGGATCAAGCTCCAGCCCCAGGCCATTGACCAGAGACCAGAAGCGCTTGCTCACGATCTCCATGCACGCTTTCTGGTATGCCTTCTGTTCATCCATGAGCTCGTAAAGCGAGAACATCGTCATCATCACCTGCTGCGGCAAAGACAGCCCAGCCGTATGATTGAGACCGATATCGCGGCTGTCGGCGACGATCCGATCGATGAACTTGAACTTGCGGGGTTCGAGCGTGATCGGGCCGTAACGCTTGTCCAAGGCCTCGATGTGCTCGCTCGGCAACTTCGCGATCATCTCGTCGAAGATGTTGTCCTCGTGGATCGCGATCACGCCGAGCCTCCAACCGGTGCACCCAAAATACTTCGAGTAGGAATAGACGCCGATCGTATTCCGGGGGAGCTCGCCGAGCACCGAGCGGAAATCGTTGACGAAAGTTCCGTAAACATCGTCAGTCAGGAGCATCAGATCCGGGCGCTTCGTCTTCACCAGGTTGACGATTTTCGCGAGCGTTTCCCTGTTCATCCCCATGCCCGTGGGATTGCCCGGATTGACGATGAAGAATGCCTTGATCTTGGGGTCCTCGAGCTTCCTGATCTCTTCGTCCGTGTATTGAAACCGATTTTCCTGGGGTGCGGCGATGTTCACGACCTTGAGAGCATAGTCTTCCAGGTGGGTCATCTCCAGATAGGGCGTGAAGATCGGGGTGCCGAGCGCAATCGTGTCGCCGGGGAAGAGCAGCCGATTGGCCTTGAGCGACTTGAATATGTAGCACATCGCTGCCGTGCCGCCTTCGACCGCATAGAGGTCGAACTTGCCGGCCGGGTGTGGCTCGCCGCACATCGCCCACATCAGGTATTCGTGCACGATCCGCTCGTTATGAACGAGCATGCGGTCGGGCACGGGATAATTGTCGCCGATAATGGAATCGACCAGCTCATGAACGAAAGCATCGGCGTCGAACGAGAATTTTTTGACCGCGAACTGGACCATATCCGACAAAAAGGTCCTGCCAGGCATGTCGTCCTGCTTTGCGAGCCATGCGTCGAGACGAGCAGCGATGCCCTTGGCCTGCGGCATTCCCCCAATCCCCGGAGAGAGGTCCATGACGCGCTTGCTCTCGGTGATGGCGAACTGACCAAGCAAGAAGAAGCTTTCGCGCGGCTCCGTAGCGATCCAGTTCGGGTTGCCCCGGCCGGCGTTGAGGAACGCAGATTGTGCGACCCGAGAAGTCTCTCTGGCCAAACCAATCAGCTCGTTCTTGATCTCGAACGGGCCAAGAGACTCAAATTTGCGGAGGGTCAACAGTTCAGCCATGGCTTTTTTCCTTCAGGCGTCCGCCTACGATGAATAATCCCTGTCCCGCTTACGTGACCATCAGGACGATGATCAGTCCCCATAGAGTAAGCAGCGTGTTGCTCACGGCGTACGGGACGGTGTAACCGAGCATCGGCACGTCGCTCTTGGCCACTTCGCCGACCATCGCAACCGACGCGGTGGAAGTTCTCGCACCGCCGCAGCAGCCGAGGTTGATCGCGTCATGAAAGCGGAAGATGTACTTGCCGATGTACGGCGCGAGCAGCATTGGCACCGATGTCGCGATCACGCCCCAGAAGAAGAGGCCGAAACCCGCTTCCTTGAGACCCGCGATGAATGTGGGCCCCGAAGTGATGCCAACGATTGCGATGAAGACATTAAGGCCAACCGAGTTCATGAACCAGAGCGTCGGTTGCGGGATGTTGCCTATCTGCGGCTTCACGGTGCGCAACCAGCCGACGAAGATACCGGCGATCAGCGCTCCACCGGACGTGCTGAGCGTGATCGGGACGCCGCCGATCGGTAATACAGCCGCCCCAATGAGGCCACCGATCATGATGGCCAGGCCGACGAGCACCATGTCGGTGGTCGTCTGTGGTCGGTCGGCGAAGCCGGCCGCGGCGACGAAAACGGCAATATTCGCCTTCGAGCCGGAAACGCGCAGGATGTCACCGCGGTTGAGTTTCGTCTTCGGCAGCACCGGGATGTTCACCGCCGCTGAGCCGCGGCGAATGGAGTTTAGAAAGACGCCGCGCGTGTAGGGTTCCTTCGCGAGGGAGACGAGTTCGCGGCCATCTAGCGCCTTCGACGTGATGAGGACATCAACGGCTTCGATCGGAATGTCGAGCACCTCGCGATCTTCAACCTCTTCGCCTTCGCCGAGCGTGTTGACGAGCACTTCACGGCGTCCGGAAACGGCAATGATATCGCCGGCCCTGAGCACTGTATCGGGATTGTGCGGAACGATCCTGCCATCGCGGCGAAGTCGCTCCACAAAAATGCGCTCGCCGGCCGCTATGCCCTCGGCCTGGGCGATGCTCTTGCCAGCTACCAGACCATTTTCGCGAATGCGGTATGCACGGGCCTCGCGCATCCGCCACGCGCTCATCATGTCGGCATCCTTCGTCGCGCCGCCGAGAACGTCGCGCTCATAACGCGCACAGGCTTCGGCCATATTGACGCCCAGCATCTTCGGGCCGAGAAAGGCGAGGATCCACCCGGTGCCGATGGTTCCAAAGAGATAGGTGATCGCGTAGGCGACGGGGATAAGGTCGAGTTGCTTCTTGGCATCTTCGGCAGGCAGACCAAGCTGATTGATCGCATCGGTTGCGAGTCCTATCGAAGCCGAGATCGTCTGCGCGCCGGCAAGCAGGCCGGCTGCGAGGCCCGGACCGTAGCCCGAAACGATTGCCGCCACATAGACCACCAGCAGACACAGTACCGAAACGACCACCGCAAACAGTGCCTGCGGCGCCCCATCCGTCGCGATGCCCCGCACGAACTGCGGGCCAACACCAAAGCCGACCGCGAAGAGGAAAAGGATGAAGAAGACGGACTTCACCTGGCCCGAGATTTCGATGCCGATCTGGCCGATCAAGACACCGGCGAGAAGGGTGCCTGTTACCGCGCCCAGGCTGAAGCTGCCGAATTTGCGCGTGCCGACCCAGTAGCCCACTGCAAGCGTGAAAAAGATCGCGAGCTGTGGATTGGCCCGGAGAGTGTCAGTAATGTAACTCCACATGGCGTCGTCCCCATTTCCTGAAATGCCGTCCCTTGCTTCCGGGACATCCGATTGCTCACAGCGCCGGCCCGAGGGCAGAGCGCCATGAGGAGCTAAGTCCTCACCTGTTTCTTAGCGTGATCAGCTGGGAGATCAGCTTGAGGCCTTTGGCTCGCTCGAAGCCGTGGATCTCCTTCACATCGAGCTTGCGCATGAAGTCGATCGTTTCCTTGGTGATGACCTGGCCGGGAACCATGATCGGGAAGCCGGGCGGATACGGAATGACAAAGTTCGCTGAAACGAGGTCGGGGCCTTTCTGAAGGCGCTTGTCTATTTCGGGGCTGTTCAGTGGGACGTACTCGCAGGACTTCTCGTCGTAAGCCATGAAGAAAGCCGTGCGCATGTCGCCTTCGTTTGTCGACTTGCCGGCGTTGCCCCGGAAGGCATCGTGGAAATGGCTGAAGTTGGGAAGATCTGGCACGTCATGCATCAAGCTTTTGGTCCGCGCCGCAAAGATCTCCTTTGCACCGCTTCCGCCGCTCTTCAGGCGTTCTTCGATTTCCCCGCAGATCTCAACCAGCACGCGAACGAGATGGGCGACGTCGCTGCGCGTGTTATTGATGTTCGACTGCAACAGGACGGAGTTGCGCGACGTCTTGTTGACCTGAATGTTGAAGCGGCTCGCCAGCAGGCCCTTGAATTGCGTGCCGTCGAAACCGGCGGTTCCGCAAACAACGGTCATGCGGGTCGGGTCGAGGTAGAACTCATCCTCGCGCATAGCCTTTACGACATCGGCCCAGCTGACCCCGGGCTCCAGATAATCCACGAAACCCGACTGCCTGAACGCATCCGGAATAAGGTCATTCGCGCCGGCTACCTTGAAGTATTTGGATATGATCGGGTGGGAGTTGATGATCGTCCTGATCTTCAGGGCGATCGAAATCGCGTTCATCACGAGACCATAGCCTTCCAGTTCCATCTGACGCCGCGCCACATCGAGACTGGCGATCAGCTGCTGGTTCGGACTGGTGGAGGCATGAGTGAAGATAGCCTCGTGGAACTGGCTTTCGACCGACCCGAAATCCACATCCTTCACCAGCACCATCGACCCCTGCCGGATCGCCGACATCGATTTGTGGGTCGAATTGGTCTGATAAACCCGCAAGCGGATCTGGCGCGGATCGGGAATGAGCCGCGTCGCCATCAGCTTCTCGCGGGAGGGCTTGGGACCAAGCTCCTTCTGCTGCTTCTCGTATGCCGCGACGGAGGCCGGATCGAGCATCCACTCCTCGATGGCGGCTGCTGCACCCATGCCCGTGCGCGGGCGGAGGAAGGGTGACCAGCGCGCAAAGCCCGACCACGCCTCATCCCACAGAAAGATCAGGTCCGGCTTGATCGCAAGGCATTCCTCCATCACGCGCCGCGTATTGTACATGTGGCCGTCGAAAGTGCAGTTGGTGAGATCCAGCATGCGCACGCGATCCAGCCGGCCTTCGTCGCGAAGATCGAGAAGCGCCTTCTTGATGGTCGCAAGCGGGACTGCGCCATACATCGAATACTGAGTCAGCGGAAAGGCTTCGACATAGAGCGGCTGGCCGCCACCGAGCACCAACCCATAATGATGCGACTTGTGGCAGTTGCGATCGACAATCACGATGTCGCCTGGCGCCACCAGTGCCTGAACGACCATCTTGTTGCTGGTCGAAGTGCCGTTGGTCACGAAGAAGACGTGGTCCGCGCCAAAAGCGCGTGCCGCCATCTCCTGCGCTCTCTTGATATTCCCGGTGGGCTCGAGAAGACTGTCGAGGCCGCCCGTCGTGGCGCTGCTTTCGGCGAGGAACAGATTGATGCCGTAAAATTCGCCCATGTCGCGAATCCACTCCGACCTGAAAACCGATTTGCCGCGTGCGATCGGCAAGGCGTGAAAAGTGCCGATGGGGCGCTGCGCATATCGCTTCAGGTTGTCAAAGAAGGGTGTCTCGAAACGAGCCTGGATCCCCTCGAGCACGGCGAGATGCAGTTCGAGAAGTTCCTCTACGGCGTAGAAAATCCGCCGGGCGCAGGCTGCGGCGGGATCTGATGCGAGAGTTTCCACTTCGCGGTCGGTCGTGACATAAACGTCCAGATCCGGTCTGACGCCTTTCAGGATGCCGGCAAGTTTCAGTGCGGAGGCATTCGAAGGCAACTGGCCGATCGTATCGTC
>JAJFBI010000158.1 GCA_020697385.1 Microvirga sp.
TCGCGGATGCGGATCGTCACTCCGCCGCTTCCTTGATTTTCTCCCGGAACGGGTCGGCCGGATAGACGCCCAGGATCCGCAGCTCGCGGGAGAAGAAGTCCAGCTCCTCGAGCGCCCGCTTAAGGTTGGCATCTTCCGGGTGGCCATCCACCTCGGCGTAGAACTGCGTTGCCAGGAACTCGCCTTCGAGCATGTAGCTTTCGAGCTTCGTCATGTTGATGCCATTGGTCGCGAACCCGCCGAGCGCCTTGTAGAGGGCCGCGGGCAGGTTGCGGACGCGGAACACGAACGACGTGACGGTGGGGCCCTCGTTGGCGGGTGCCCATTGCGGCGTCTTGGACAGGATGACGAACCGGGTGGTGTTGTGCGCCTCGTCCTCCACGTTCTCGGCCAGGATCTTCAGGCCGTAGATGTCGGCCGCCATGCGGGGCGAGAGGGACGCGCGGCTCGGGTCCTTCCACTCGGCCACTTCACGGGCGGAGCCGGCCGTGTCGCCGGCCACATGGGCTTTCAAGCCCAGCTTGCGGATGATCTTGCGGCATTGGCCGAGCGCATGGACGTGGCTGTAGACGTCCTTGACCGTGCCGAGATTGGCCTCAGGGATGGCCATGAGATGGAAGTGGATCGGCAGAAAGTGCTCGCCGATGATGTGCAGCCCCGAGGTAGGTAGCAGATGATGGATGTCGGCCACGCGGCCGGCGATCGAATTCTCGATCGGAATCATGGCGAGGCCCGCCGGGCCCTCGTTCACGGCCGCGAATGCATCCTCGAAGGTCGGGCACGGCAGCGCCTCCCAGTCCGGACGCGCCTCGGAACAGGCCGTATGGGAATTGGCGCCCAGCTCGCCCTGGAACGAAATCAGTTTGCTCATGCTGTCCTCCTAGCGCATCGCGCGGAAAAGTGGCCCCGGTTTTACGCTCTGAGCGATGCGCTGTTTAAAGAAGGGGCATCGGATTGCTCCCAAAAGTGGAAGCCACTTTTGGGCCCGATGCCCTGGCTGCGATCATGTCGCGCGCCCTTTCCAGATCGTGGGGGGTGTCGACGCCCAGCGGCACGTCGTCGACGAGGATTGCATCGATGCGCATGCCCGCCTCCAGAGCGCGCAGTTGCTCGAGCTTCTCACGCAGTTCCAGGGGCGACGGGCTCAGGCCGACGAAACGCTGCAGCGCTTTGCGGCGATAGGCGTAGAGGCCGATGTGATGATAGAGCGGACCATCGCCGTAAGGCGCGGTCGCCCGGGTGAAGTAGAGCGCGCGGAAACGGCCCGGAGAGACCAGGCTTCCCACCATCTTGACCACGTTGGGATTGGTCTTCTCCTCCTCGCGCCCGATGACGGCAACCAGGGTCGCCAGATCCACCTCAGCGTCCGAAAGCGGAGAGATCGAGGCCGCGATGGCCCTAGGGTCGACCGTCGGCAGATCCCCCTGGACGTTCACGACCACGTCGTGACGCCCCTCCGGGTCGAGCTTTTCCACAGCCTCGAAGATGCGGTCGGAGCCGGAGGCATGGTCGGCCCGGGTCATGACTGCCTGTCCGCCGGCCCGCATCACGGCCTCGGCGATCTCGGGCGCATCGGTCGCCACAGCGACCGGCCCGATTCCCGCCTCCATGGCGCGGCGCCACACATGGACGATCATCGGGTCGCCGGCGATGTCGGCAAGCGGCTTGCTGGGCAGGCGCGTTGCAGCCATGCGGGCCGGGATGAGGACGAGGGGATCTGACATGGCGCGATCTTCAAGGCAGAGGGTCTGCAAGGGCTTAGGACTCGAGGCTCCTTAGCAAGGCGGGTCCCGTTTGTCATGGGTGCGTGCGGCACTCCACCCCGGACCCTGCCAGGGACCTTCGGGACGCCTGAATTCGTTGCACCCCTGAACTGCGACCACGAGAACGGCGAAAACTCCCGGAAACCCCATTGTCAAACCCCCATGACAACGGCTAAGCAACGCCCCGACGCGGGCACTCGCCCGCGGGTCCTTTCTGCTGCGCTGGTTTCGCCGCTTGTCCGAAGGCGAGGAGAGCCTCATTCATGAATATCGAGACCAATAAGATCGCGGGTGCCGTTTTCGCCTCGCTTCTCTTCGTGGTCGGCGTCAACGTCATCGCCGGCGGCCTGTTTTCTCCCCATAAGCCCGCCGTGCCGGGCTACGACCTCCCGGCTCCCGAGGAAGGCGCTACCGCCGATGCGGGTGCTGCTGCTCCGGCCGAGCCGCTTCCCGTTCTTCTCGCCAGCGCCGACGTCGCCAAGGGTCAGGCCGCGGCCAAGAAGTGCGCCTCCTGCCACACCTTCGAGGAGGGCGGCGCCAACAAGGTCGGGCCGAATCTCCATGGCGTCGTCGGACGTCCTCTCGCGTCTCACGGAGGCTTCAACTATTCGGGAGCCCTCAAGGGCAAGGGCGGCGATTGGAATTACGAGGCCCTGAACGCCTTCATCCAGAACCCCAAGCAGGCCGTTCCCGGGACCATCATGGCCTTCGCCGGCATCGCCCAGGCCAAGGAGCGGGCCGATCTGATCGCCTACCTGAAGTCGGTCTCCCCCAGTGCGCCTCCACTTCCCGAGGCGTCTGCCGCAGCTCCCGCCAATGCTGCCGCTCCCGCGGCGCCCGCCGCTGGCGCCCCTGCGGCTCCTGCCGCGCAGTAAAGCGCAGCACGCTCACATTCTGGAGAGCCGGGCCCAAAAGCCCGGCTTTTTCTTTTTAAGCTGCCTCGCCTTTCGTGCGTTGTCCCTTGCGCTCGCCTTGTTGCGCCCAAAATGTAACCAACGCGTCGTGCGGACCCGGAGGGCCACGCGAGTGAAAAGTGGGACCCGGTTTTCGCTCGTGCGGCCCGCTGGGTCCGCTCCGAACGACGCGCCAGTATGAAGAAGCATCGGATGGATCCCAAAAGTGCAAATTCACTTTTGGGTCCGATGCTTAAGACAGACGCCTCACCTCTCAGGAGACGCCTTGTGATCCGTACCCTTCTGCCGAGCTTTCTGGCCGCCTGCCTTGCCCTCAGCCCCCTCGCAGCCCAGGAAGCGCCATGGCGGCACGGATCGGTCCTGCTCGACGAGCCGAAATACCCGGCAGGCTTCAAGCATTTCGACTACGTGAACCCGAATGCTCCGAAGGGCGGGCTGGTGCGCCTCGGCGCCCAGGGCACCTTCGACAGCTTCAACATCGTGGTGGCCGGCGTGAAGGGTTCGCCCGAGCAGGGGATCGGCCTCGTCTACGAGGCCTTGACCACCCCGGCCCTCGACCAGCCCAACTCGTCCTATGGCCTGCTGGCCGAAGCCTTTTCCTACCCTGAGGATTATTCCTCCGTCACCTTCCGCCTGCGCCCCGAGGCACGCTGGCACGATGGACAGCCGGTGACGGCAGACGACGTGATCTTCTCCTTCGAGTCTCTCAAGGCCAACAGCCCCACATACGCCTTCTACTATGCCAACGTGACGAAGGCCGAGAAGCTGGGCGACCGGGAGGTGAAATTCACCTTCGACGAGAAGGGCAACCGCGAGCTGCCGCAGATCATGGGACAACTGCTCGTCCTGCCCAAGCACTGGTGGGAAGGCACCGCGCCGGACGGGCGCAAGCGTGACGTGACGCAAACGACCCTGGAGCCGCCGCTGGGCTCCGGCCCCTACCGCCTCAAAAGCTTCGAGGCGGGCCGCACCGCATCCTACGAGCGCGTGAAGGATCACTGGGGCGCAAACCTCAACGTGAATATCGGACAGAACAACTTCGACGAGATCCGCTTCGAATATTACCGCGACGCGACGGTGCTGCTCGAAGCCTTCAAGGGCGATCGCATCGACTTCCGCTCCGAGAACAGCGCGCGCAACTGGGCCGTCGGCTACGACTTTCCGGCGCGCCAGGAAGGACGCGTCGTTCTGGAGGAATTCCCGATTCGGGCTAGCGGCCGGATGCAGGCTTTCGTACTCAATCTCCGGCGCGACCAGTTCAAGGACCAACGCGTCCGCCGGGCATTCAACCTCGCCTTCCCGTTCGAGGAGTTGAACAGGACGATCTTTTATGGGCTCTATGAGCGGCCCTCGAGCTATTTCTATGGGCTCGATCTCGCATCCTCCGGCCTGCCCGAGGGCAAGGAACTGGAGATCCTCGAATCCGTGCGCGACAAGGTGCCCGCGTCTGTCTTCACGACGCCCTACAAGAACCCGGTCAACGACTCACCAGAGGCGATCCGCAGTAACCTGCGCGAGGCCGACCGCCTGCTGAAGGAAGCGGGCTGGGAGGTGAAGAATGGCCGCCGTGTCAACGCCAAGGGCGAGGTCTTCAGCGTCGAGCTTCTCGGCAGCAGCCCCAATGAGGAACGCATCTTCCTGCCTTACGCGGACGTTCTGAAACGTCTCGGCATCGCCGCAACGGTGCGCACCGTCGACGACGTTCAGGAGACCAATCGAACCCGTGCTTTCGACTTCGACATCACCACGGGCCTCTGGCCCCAATCGTCATCGCCCGGCAACGAGCAGCGCGAATTCTGGGGCTCGCAGGCGGCAAGCCGCGAAGGCTCGCAGAACCTCGCGGGCATCGCAGACCCTGCTGTCGACGCGCTTATCGATCGCGTGATTTTCGCCAAGGATCGGGAAGAACTCGTGGCCGCCACGAAGGCGCTCGACCGCGTTCTGCTGGCGCACGATTACGTGGTTCCGCAATGGACGTCGCTCAAGCAGCGCACAGCCCGATGGGACCGCTACAGCCATCCCGAAAACATGCCGCGCTATGGCGGCGCCGCTTTCCCAACTGTCTGGTGGTACGATGAGGCCAAAGCCGCCAAGACGGGAGCCCCGCGATGAGAGAGTTCAGCCGTCGCCAGATTCTTCAGACAGGGGTGGCGACCGCTGCTCTCTCGGCCCTCCCTCGTGCAGGTTGGGCACAGGAAGGGGACGGAACCGAAAGCCACGGCCTCTCCAGCTTCGGCGAGCTGAAATACGGTCCCGACTTCAAGCATTTCGATTATGTCAATCCGGCTGCTCCGAAAGGCGGCACGCTGGCAATCCAGATCAGGCAGACCTACGGCAACCAGAACTTCGACACGTTCAACACGCTCAACATCTTCGTGCTGCGCGGCGACGGCGCCGCCGGTATGAACACCACCTTCGACAGCCTCATGGTGGGCTCCGGCGACGAGCCTGATGCACTCTACGGCCTTGTGGCGAAAAGCGTGCGCATCTCCGACGACAAACTCACCTATCGCTTCACGTTGCGGCCCGAAGCGCGCTTCCATGACGGCTCGCGGCTGACGGCGAAGGATGCGGCCTTCTCGCTCAACATTCTTAAAACCAAAGGCCACCCGCTCTACTCGCAGCTCCTGACGCAGATGGCCTCGGCGGAAGCGGAATCGGACGAGGTTCTGCGCGTGCAATTCACGCCGCAGCGCAGCCGGGATTTGCACTTGGTCGTCGCCGGCATGCCGATCCTCTCCGAGCGCTACTGGCAGGGCAAGGATTTCGAGGCCTCGACACTCGAAGCGCCGCTTGGCTCCGGCCCATACAAGGTCGGCCATTTCGAGCAGGGACGCTTCATCGAGTTCGAGCGCGTGCCCGACTACTGGGCCAAGGATCTGCCGGTGAATGTTGGGCAGAACAACTTCGACCGCGTCCGCTACGAGTATTTCCGCGACCGCACGGTGGCCTTTGAGGCGTTCAAGAACGGCACCCTCAACTACAACGAGGAATATACGTCCCGCATCTGGGCGACGGGCTACGACTTCCCGGCCATGCGCGAAGGGCGCGTGAAGAAGGAGGAGATCGAGAGCGGCGCTCCCTCCACGATCCAGGGCTGGTACTTCAACATGCGCCGGGACGCCTTCAAGGATCCGCGCATCCGGCAGGCCATCGGGCTTGCCTTCGATTTTGAATGGACGAACGCCAACATCATGTTCGGCCTGTTCAAGCGCACGGGCTCGTTCTTCGAGAACAGCGACATGAAGGCCGTGGGGAAGCCCTCTCCGGAAGAACTCGCGCTCCTTGAGCCCTTGCGGGACAAGCTTCCGGCTTCCGTTTTCGAGGAACCTCCCCTGCCGCCTGTTTCGGACGGGTCCGGGCAGGATCGACGCCTGCTGCGCCGCGCGGACGAACTCCTGCGCGAGGCCGGGTGCAGGCGCGACGGGGGCGTGCTCAAGCTGCCCAACGGACAGCCGTTCCGCATCGAGTTCCTGGACTTCCAGCCCTCGCTTCAGCCCCATACCCAGCCGTTCCAGGCCAATCTGAAGCGCCTCGGCATCGATGCCTCCTCGCGGATCGTGGACGCGGCCCAGTATCAGCGCCGGATGGAGGAATACGATTTCGACATGGCGAGCCGGAACTTGAGCGGCTCGTCCACGCCGGGCGACAGCCTGCGGCTGGTCTACGGCTCGACTGCGGGACAGCGGCCTGGCTCGCAGAACATCGCCGGGATCAACGATCCGGCCGTCGACGCGCTGATCGAGACCATCGCCAATGCCAAGTCGCGCCAGGAGCTCACCATCGCGGCCCGTGCCCTGGACCGGGTTCTCCGTTCGGGCCATTATTGGGTGCCGATGTGGTACAGAGCCAGTGACTGGCTCGCCTATTGGGACCAGTTCTCGCGCCCGGCAACGAAGCCGCGGCTCAACTCAGGGGCGCCGGGAACCTGGTGGTACGATGCCGAGAAGGCGAAGCGGATCGGGCGAGGGTAAGGCTTGGACACGGCTGTGACGACACCAAATCAGGCGGACATGCCCCGCCTGCTTCTGCGCCTCGAGGGCTTGGCCCTCTTCATCCTGGCCACCTGGGCCTTCACCTTCACCGGCACCTCCTGGTGGCTCTATGCCATTCTCTTCTTCAGCCCGGACTTAAGCTTTGCGGGCTATCTCGCCGGCTCAAGACTGGGAGCCGTGGCCTACAACGCCCTGCACACCACCCTCGGCCCTGCGGTTCTGGCAGGGCTTGGTCTTTTCC
>JAJFBI010000159.1 GCA_020697385.1 Microvirga sp.
TGTCCGGCAAAGGGAAAATTACGCGGGATCTTATCGGAAAACGCACAAACCTAAAAACGGAAACGGCCGCAGGCCCTCTTCGAGAAAGCCTGCGGCCGGAACGATGCGTCAGATTACATCGGGCACTTGGAGTCCGACATGTAGTCGTGGACCTTGATGGTGCCGGCCTTGATGTCGGCGGAGGCCTTGTCGGCAGCAGCCTTCATCTCGGCGGTCACGAGCGACTTGTTGTTGTCGTCGAGCGCCCAGGCCACGCCGTCCTCGGCCAGGCCGAGAACCGAAACGCCGGCCTTGAAGGTGCCCTTCTTGGCCTGATCGAAGGCGTTGTAGGTGGCCACATCCACGCGCTTGACCATGGAGGTCAGCACCTTGCCCGGATGCATGCCGTTCTGGTTCGAGTCGACGCCGATGCCGAGCTTGCCCGCATCAGCGGCCGCGCGCAGCACGCCCACGCCGGTGCCGCCGGCCGCATGATAGATCACGTCGGCGCCGCGATCGATCTGACCCTTGGCGAGCTCGCCGCCCTTCACCGGATCGTTCCAGGCAGCACCCGTGGTGCCGGTCATGTTCTGGAACACCTCGGCGTCCTTCTTAGCATGCTTCACGCCCTGGACGTAGCCGCAGGCGAACTTGCGGATAAGCGGGATGTCCATGCCGCCCACGAAGCCGACCTTGCCCGACTTCGAGGCCTGGGCTGCCAGGAGGCCGACCAGGAACGAGCCCTCATGTTCCTTGAACACGACAGACTGCACGTTCGGCTTCTCGATCACGGCATCGATGATGGCGAACTTGATGTTCGGGAACTCGTCGGCGACCTTCTTCAGCGCGGTCTCCTGGGAGAAGCCCACGGCCAGGATCGGCGAGAAGCCGTCGCGCGCGAAGCGGCGCAGGGCCTGCTCGCGCTGGGAGTCGTTCTGCGGCTCGAAATCGCGGTAATCGGTGCCCGTATCCTTCTTGTACTTCTCGGCGCCCGTATAGACGCCTTCGTTGAAGGACTTGTCGAATTTGCCGCCGAGATCGTAGACGATGGCGGGCTTGAAGGCCGGAGCCTGGGCGAAGGCAAAGGAGGCGGAAAAGGCGAGGCCCGCGAGCGCGAGGCCGAACTTCGTGACTGTCATCGGCTTAGTTCCCTGTTAGACGCCGGCTTGCTGCCGGTTGCCCCATGACGATGGCACGGCAAGGGTCACAACGCCAAGGCCTCTGTCAAGGCGGCATGTTATTTCCTTCACGGAATGGTTGATGGCAGCGACCAATCCCGTAAGGTCACGGCATGACCCTGACTCCTGATGAAATCGACCGCTATGCCCGCCACCTCGTTCTCCGGGATGTAGGTGGGCCAGGGCAGCAGAAGCTGAAAGCCGCTCGCGTCCTCGTGATCGGTGCAGGCGGCTTGGGCGCCCCTCTGATCCAGTACCTCGCGGCGGCCGGGATCGGCACCATCGGCATCGTGGACGATGATGTGGTGTCCCTGTCCAACCTGCAGCGGCAGGTGATCCATGGAACGCCTGATATAGGCCGGCCCAAGGTGGAGAGCGCTGTGGATGCGATCCGGCGGCTCAATCCGCATATCGCGGTCGAGACCCACGCCGTCCGCCTGACGCCCGAGAATGCGCTGGAGTTGGTCCGCCGCTACGACATCGTCGCCGACGGCTCGGACAATTTCGACACCCGCTATGCGGTCTCGGATGCCTGCTTTTTCGAGGGAAAGCCCCTGGTGACGGCGGCGCTTGGGCAGTTCGACGCCTCGCTGACCACAATCCGGGCCCACGAGACCGGCCCGGATGGAAAGCCCAACCCCACCTATCGCTGCCTCTTCCCGTCTCCGCCTCCGCCCGGCGCGATCCCGACCTGCGCGGAAGCTGGTATCCTCGGGGCGCTCGCCGGCGTCATGGGCAGCCTGATGGCCATGGAGGTGATCCGGGAGATCGTCGGCTTCGGCGAGAGCCTCGTCGGGCGGCTGCTGATGGTAGACGCGCGCGCGATGCGGTTCGACACGGTGCGCTACGGATGGGATGAGGGGAATGTGTTGAGTGGAACGCCGCAATAAACCCTCTCCCGCTAAGGGGAGAGGGTTTATGGCCGTGACTGTTACGAGCGCAAAACCGCCCCGGTCTTCTTCGTCACCTCGCCCACGATTTTGGCGGACACCGCCTCGATCTCAACGTCGGTAAGCGTCTTTTCCGTGGGCTGGAGGGTGACGGCGATGGCGACGGACTTCTTGTCCGGGTCGATGCCGGTGCCCTCGTAGATGTCGAACACGTCGACGCCCACGATCAGCTGGCGCTCGGTCGCTTGCGCCGCCTTCACGATGTCGCCGGCCGCCACGTCGCGGCCGACCACGAAGGCGAAGTCGCGGGTGAGCGGCTGGAAGTCAGGCAGGGTCAGCTTCGGCTTCATCTTGGTCGGCTTCGCCTTGGGCGGCGGCAGCGCGTCGAGATTGAGCTCGAAGGCCACCAGCGGACCCTTCAGGTCGAGAGCCTTGAGCACCTTCGGATGAACCTCGCCGAAGGCCCCGACCACGCTTTTGGGACCGAACTGCAGGGTGCCCGAACGGCCCGGATGGAACCAGGCCGGGCCGCCGGCCACGATCTGGAGACCACCGGACGGAATGCCGAGCGCCGCGAGTAGCGCCAGCACGTCGGCCTTGGCGTCGAAGGCATCGACGGCTTGAGCGCCGCCGTCCCAGTGGCGCCCCACACCCTCGGCGCGCGCCGTTCCACGACGCACCGCCGCTGCCTTGATCGACTGGCCCTGCGGCTCGTCGGACGCGAAGGTCTGGCCGACCTCGAAGAGGGCCACGTCACCCAGACCGCGATCGGCATTTCGCTGCGCCGCCTTCAGGAGGCCAGGCAGCAAGCTCGGACGCATGTCGGAGAGCTCGGCCGCAATCGGATTGGCGAGCGCAAGACGCGCATCGCCGCCGCCGAACAGATCGGCTTCGCTCTTGGCGATGAACGACCACGTGACGGCCTCCACCAGCCCGCGCACGGCCAGCGAACGACGGGCAAGCCGCGTGCGCTTCTGGATCAGGGTCAGAATGGGCTTGGCCACCACGTCTTCGAGGCGCGGCAGAGGCTTGGGCTCGATGCGGTCGACACCGGCGATGCGGATGACCTCCTCGACCAGATCCGCCTTGCCCTCGATGTCCGGACGCCACGACGGGGCCGTGACGCTCACGCGCTCGCCGGAGCCCTGCACCTGGAAGCCGAGCTTCTTGAGGATCTGCTCGGATTCGTTGGGCTGCACGTCGAGGCCTGACAGGCGCGGGACTTCGCTCCAGGGGAACACGATCACGCGACGATCCTCGGGCACCTTTCCGGCCACAACGGCCTCGCTCGCCTCACCGCCGCACAGGTCGATCACCATCTGCGTGGCCAGATCGAGCCCCGGCACGGTGAAGGCCGGGTCGACGCCGCGCTCGAAGCGGTAGCGCGCATCGGTGATGATGCCATGCTTGCGGCCCGACTGCGCGATATTGAGCGGGTCCCAGAGCGCCGACTCGATCAGCACATCCGTAGTGGCCTCGTCCGAGCCGGAATGCTCGCCGCCCATGATGCCGGCGATGGATTCCACGCCGTTCTCGTCGGCGATCACCACGCTGCCGGAATCGAGCTTGTAGGTGCGCCCATCGAGGGCCAGCACTTCCTCACCATCCCTGGCGCGGCGCACGGTGAGGTTGCCCTTCACCTTTTTCAGGTCGAAGACGTGAAGCGGACGCCCCCGGTCGAAGGTGATGTAATTGGTGATGTCCACCAGCGCGTTGATCGGCCGAAGACCGATGGAGAGCAGGCGGCGCTGCATCCATTCCGGCGACGGGCCGTTCTTCACACCGCGCACAAGACGCAGGGCGAAGGTGGGGCAAAGCTTCTCGTCGCCCGGAGCGAAATCGAGCGTCACGTAAACCGGGCATGCGCCCTTGCCCTGCACAGGCGCAATGGCATCGCCTTTGAGGGTGCCGAGGCCGGCGGCCGCGAGATCGCGGGCGATGCCGTGGATCGACGTGCAGTCCGGGCGGTTCGGCGTCAGGTTGATCTCGATCACCGGATCGTCGAGGCCCGCATAGGCCGCATAAGGCTGGCCCACCGGTGCATCCTCAGGCAGGTCGATAATGCCGTCGTGATCGTCGGAGATCTCGAGCTCCGAGCCCGAGCACAGCATGCCCTTGCTCTCGACGCCACGGATGGTGCCGACACCGAGCGTGATGTTCTTGCCCGGAATGTAGGTGCCGGGCGGCGCGAACACGCTCTTCATGCCGGTGCGGGCGTTGGGCGCACCGCAGACCACCTGGATCGGGTCGCCCTCGCCCGTATCGACCATGCATACGCGCAGGCGATCGGCATTGGGGTGCTGCACGGCGGAGACCACATAGGCGACCTTGTAGGGCGCCAGCGCCTTCGCCTTGTCCTCTACGCCCTCGACCTCAAGGCCGATGCGGGTGAGCGTCTCGACGATCTCGTCGAAGGAGGCCGAGGTATCGAGGTGATCCTTCAGCCAGGAGAGGGTGAATTTCATAGTTTATCTCCTGCAGTAGGCAGGTTGGATGGAATGTTAGCGAAAATCGTATCGAGGACGCTGTCGATCCCAGTCAGCACATCATGGTTCCAGAAGCGAAAGACGCGGTAGCCCTGTTCTTGGAACCAATCATCCCTGGCTCGGTCCCTCTCGGCATGACGATCAAAGCCATGCTGGGAGCCGTCGACTTCGATCACGATCTTTGCGGCGTGACAGATAAAATCCGCCACATAGGGTCCCATGGGAACCTGGCGGCGGATATGAAGTCCCTGAAAACGATGCGCCTTGAGAGCATGCCAGAGCTTGCGCTCTGCCGGTGTCATCGCGCGGCGCATGCGCTTGGCAGAGGCTCGTTGACCCACACTCACCAGTGCATGCGCGGGCTTATCCCCTCCCCCCTTGTGGGGGAGGGCTAGGGAGGGGGGTACGGCGCCAACCGATTGACCTGTGTATTCGGTCGACCCGTGGCTACCCCCCTCTCCGTCTCTCCCCCACAAGGGGGGAGAGGGCTTTATAGGCTCGCGCGCAATCATTAGCTTGTCAGGCCGCTGACGAGGCTCGGGATGTCGAGCGGACGGAAGCCGTAATGGTTCAGCCAGCGCACATCGGCCTCGAAGAACGGGCGCAGGTCCGGCATGCCGTATTTGAGCATGGCGATGCGATCGATGCCCATGCCCCAGGCGAAGCCCTGGTACTCGTCCGGATCGAGCCCGCAATTGCGCAGCACATTCGGGTGGACCATGCCGCAGCCGAGAATCTCGAGCCAGTCGGTGCCCTCGCCGAAGCGGATCTCGCCGCCCTTGCGCGAGCACTGGATGTCGACCTCAGCCGATGGTTCGGTGAAGGGGAAGAAGGATGGGCGGAACCGCATCTTCACCTGATCGACCTCGAAGAAGGCCTTGCAGAACTCCTCCAGGATCCACTTGAGATGCGCGATGTTGGCCTGCTTGTCGATGACGAGGCCTTCCACCTGATGGAACATCGGCGTGTGGGTCTGGTCCGAGTCGTGACGATAGGTCCGGCCGGGGATGATCACCCGGATCGGCGGCTTCTGCGATTTCATCGTGCGGATCTGGACCGGCGACGTGTGGGTGCGCAGCACCTTGCGCTCGCCCTTTTCGTCGGGAGCGAGGAAGAAGGTGTCGTGCATCTCGCGGGCCGGATGGCCCTCGGGGAAGTTCAGCGCGGTGAAGTTGAGATAGTCGGTCTCGATATCCGGCCCCTCGGCCACGGAGAAGCCCATATCGGCGAAGATCGCCGTCAGTTCCTCGATCACTTGGCTGATCGGATGGATACGGCCGCGGGATTCGGGCGCCTCCGGCACCGGCAGCGTCACGTCGATGCGCTCGGCGGAAAGACGGGCTTCGAGGGCTGCTTCCCCAAGCGTCTCTTTCCTGGCTGCAATCGCGCCCTGGATCTTGTCGCGCAGGCCGTTGATGAGCGGGCCGCGTTCTTTCCGCTCCTCCGGCGTCATGGCGCCGAGGGTCTTCAGGAGCTCGGAGACGGAGCCCTTCTTGCCGAGCGCGGAGACGCGCACGGTTTCCAGAGCCGCCTCGTCGCCGGCGACTTCGACCTGGGTGAGCAGGTCACGTTCGAGTTGATTGAGATCGGTCATCGGTCCCTGGCCAGATGCAAGCGCCACATGAGAGGCGCCCTGAGTGAGGCGCGGCGCGGGAACCGTCAAGTCGTCCGAGCCGCGAAATGGCTACCGACAGCTCATTCAGCCGTCAGCGCGGGTGGTCTCGGAGAAGGAGGAGTAAGGCGGTGCGGCTGAAGGTTCAGCCGCACCGAAAGCTTGGTCGATCCGATCAGGCAGCCTGCTGCGGCAGGGCGGCCTTGGCGCGCTCCACGTAGGCGGCGAAAGCCGCCGGCTCATGGATGGCCAGCTCGGACAGGACCTTGCGATCGACCTCGATCCCAGCCTTGCCGAGACCGTCGATAAATCGGGAATAGGTCATGTCGTGCATGCGGACAGCGGCGTTGAGACGCTGGATCCACAGAGCGCGGAAGGTGCGCTTCTTGTTGCGACGATCGCGCGTCGCATATTGCATGCTCTTCTCGACCGCCTGCTTGGCAATGCGGATCGTGTTCTTGCGGCGGCCGTAGAAGCCCTTGGCTGCCTTGAAAACCTTCTTGTGCTTGGCGTGGGATGTTACGCCACGTTTGACGCGGGCCATTTAAAAAACTCCTTCAAAATCCGGGATGTGGGAAGAACCGCCTCAGCCGTTCGGCAGGAAGAACTTCTTCACGTTGTAGGCATCGCCTTCGAACATGGTGGTGGTGCCGCGCAGATTACGGATCTGCTTGTTCGACCGCTTGATCATCCCGTGGCGCTTGCCGGCCTGGGCGTAAACGACCTTGCCGGTGCCAGTGATCTTGAAGCGCTTTTTCGCGCC
>JAJFBI010000160.1 GCA_020697385.1 Microvirga sp.
GCGGAGAAGAAGCCGGACAGGAGGATCCAGATGATGACGTTCACCTCTGGAAAGGCCGTCATCAGCTTGTAGCAGGCATAGGCGCCCACTCCCATGAAAGCGCCGGTGCCCAAGGACAGCAGCCCCGTATAGCCCGTGAGGATATTGAGCCCGATTGCAGCGAGCGAGAACACCAGGAATGGGATCAGCACCGCCTGCAGGAGGAAGTCACTGCCCATGAAGGCCAGCGCATAGGCGGCGAGGATGATGAGGCCAAGCCCGATCCTGTCCTGGCGCAGGGGGAAGATCGCGCTGTCCGCGACGTAATTGGTCTTGAACTGGCCGGCCTCACGGTAGAGCACTGAAAGATCCCTCTTAAATCCGTTCGATGATCTTTTCGCCGAACAGTCCTTGCGGCCTGTAGAGCAGGAAGAGCAGGGCGATCACGTAGGCGAGCCAAGTCTCGACGCCGCCGCCCACGAGCGGGCCCCAGTAGAACTCGCCAATCTTCTCGCCCACCCCGATGATCAGCCCGCCGATGATGGCGCCGGGGATGGAGGTGAAGCCGCCGAGGATGAGCACCGGCAGTGCCTTCAACGCAATGATCTGGAGCGAGAAGGACACGCCCGAGCGGGCGCCCCACATGATGCCCGCAACCAGCGCCACGAGGCCTGCGGCAAACCAGACGATGACCCAGATCTGGTTGAGTGAGATGCCGACCGAGAGGGCGGCCTTGTGGCTGTCCGCCACCGCGCGCAGCGCACGGCCGATGCGGGTCTTGGAGAAGAACACCGCCAGCAGGCCAATCATGATCGACGCGATGACGGCCGCAGCGATGTCTAGATGCTGGAAGCGCACCATGCCGCCCAGCATGTCCACTTCCGTCGTGCCCTGGGGCAGGAAAAGCGCATCGGTAATCATCTCCTTCGGGTTGCCGCCGAAGATCAGTTCACCGAAGCCGATGAGAAAATAGGTGAGCCCGAAGGTCGCCATGAACAGGATGATATCGGGCTGGTTGACGAGCGGCCGCAGCACCACACGTTCCACCAGTACGGCCAAGACGAGCATCGTCAGCGCCGCGAGAATCAGGGCCAGGAAGGCCGGCACACCCTTCTCATACAATCCCACCAGGGTCAGGGCCGCGAACACGACCATGATGCCCTGAGCGAAGTTGAAGACGCCCGATGCCTTGAAGATGAGCACGAAGCCGAGCGCGATTAGCGCATAGAGCACGCCAGAGACGAGCCCCTCCCACAAAGTCTGGATCAGGAGGTCCGGGGCCTCGCCCATGAAGATAAAGGGCTCGATGAAAACCTTATAGAGAATGTCCATCGCCCGCCCTCAATGCGCCACGCCAAGATAGGCATCGATCACGCGCTGGTCGTTCTTGACCTCCTGCGGCGTGCCGTCGGCGATCTTGCGTCCGTATTCCAGCACCACGACCCGGTCGGAGAGATCCATCACCACACCCATGTCGTGCTCGATGAGCGCGATGGTGGTGCCGTATTGCTGGTTCACCTCGAGAATGAAGCGCGACATGTCCTCCTTCTCTTCCAGGTTCATGCCGGCCATAGGCTCGTCGAGCAGGAGAAGCTCCGGCTCCATGGCGAGCGCCCGCCCGAGCTCGACCCGCTTCTGCAGGCCGTAGGGGAGGCGGCCCACGGGAGTCTTGCGGATGTGCTGGATCTCAAGGAAGTCGATGATCTCCTCCACGAAGCGGCGATGCGCGACCTCCTCCTTCATGGCCGGGCCATGGCGGAAAAGCTGCCAGAAAAAGTTCGACCGCATTTTGATCGAGCGGCCGGCCATGATGTTGTCGAGCGTCGACATGCTCTTGAAGAGGGCCACGTTCTGGAACGTGCGGGCGATGCCGCCGCGCGCCGCCTCGTAGGGACGCATTTTAGGGCGCTTGACGCCCTTGAAGGTGATGCGCCCTTCCGTTGGATAGTAGAAGCCGTTGATGCAGTTGAGCATCGAGGTCTTGCCGGCGCCGTTGGGACCGATGATGGCGCGGATCTCGCTCTTGCGAATGTCGAAGGACACGTCGGTCAGCGCCTTCACGCCGCCGAAGCCGAGCGAGACGTTGTCCACCGCCAGCAGCACGTCGCCCTTAGCCAAAACGGGGTTGTCGGGCGCTCTCATTCTGCGGCCTCCAGTGCATGCCCGTTCTCGGCCGGATAGAGCTTCATGTCCTTGATCTTGACCCGTGCGGAGATCACGCCCTTGCGCCCATCCTCGAAGGTGACTTCTGTGGAGATGTCAGCCTCGGTGGAACCGTCATAGAGCGCCTGGATGAGGGGAGCATAGCGGTCGGCGATGAAGCCGCGGCGCACCTTCTGGGTGCGCGTGAGCTCGCCATCATCGGCGTCGAGCTCCTTGTGCAGGATCAGGAAACGCTTGATCTGCGCCCCGCCCATGCGCGGCTCGGAGGCCAGCGACCGGTTCACTTCGTCCACGTGCTTCTCGATCATCTCGTAGACGCGGGGATGACCAGCGAGCTCCTGGTAGGACGCATATGTGACGCCGTTCCGTTCGGCCCAGTTGCTCACCGCCACGAGGTCGATGTTGATGAAGGCCGCCACGTAGTCGCGCCCGTCGCCGAAGCAGACCGCCTCCTTGATATTGGGATAGAACTTCAGCTTGTTCTCGACGTATTTCGGCGGGAAGAGCGCGCCATCCCGCATCCTGCCCACATCCTTGGCGCGGTCGATGATCCTAAGATGGCCGTTCTGATCGAAGAAGCCGGCATCGCCCGAGTGAACGAAGCCGTCGGGCGTCTTGGTTTCTGCGGTCTTCTCATCGTCCTTGTAGTATCCCACGAAGATTCCGGGCGAGCGGTAGAGCACCTCGCCATTCTCCGCGATTCGGATCTCCACCTGGGGAGCAGGGCGTCCTACCGTGTCGGCGCGGATCTCGCCGTCCGGCTGCATGGTGATGTACACGGAAGCTTCCGTCTGCCCGTAGAGTTGCTTCAGGTTCACTCCGATGGAGCGGTAGAAGCGGAAGATTTCGGGTCCGATAGCCTCGCCCGCGGTATAGCCCACCTTCACGCGCGTCATGCCGAAACGGTTGCGCAAGGGTGCATAGACGAGCACGTTGCCGAGCTTCCAGAGCAGCCGGTCCCAGGCGCCGACGCCAGGCTCACTGTTCAGGATTTTCTCGCCGACCTTGTTGGCGTGGTCGATGAAGTAGTGAAACATGCGCCGCTTGAGCGCGCTCGCGTCCTCGATGCGCACCATGGTGAGCGTCAGCATGCTCTCGAAGATGCGCGGCGGGGCGAACACGTAGGTGGCGCCGATCTCGCGGCGGTCATCCGCCACCGTCTCCGGGCTTTCGGGGCAGTTGACGCACAAGCCCGCAAGGAAGGCCTGTGCATAGGAGAAGATATGATCGCCGACCCAGGCGATCGGCAGGTAGGCCATGATCTCGTCGCTCTCGTCGAGCTTGTCGAAATCACAGCCGATCTCGGCTGCCGCGATCACCGCATCGGAGGTGAGCATCACCCCCTTGGGGCGGCCCGTGGTGCCGGAGGTGTAGAGAATGATTGCGAGGTCCGCGCCCCTGCCGTCCTGGAGCGCGTGTTCAATGGCCGCGGCCTCTTGGGGGTCCGCGAGCCGGGCGCGGCCTTCCTCCACGACGGATTCGATGGAGTGCAGGTGGCTGTGGTCGTAATCCCTCAGGCCTTTCTGCTCGTCGTAGAGCACATGCTGAAGCTGGGGCAACTGCTCGGATACGGAGAGAAGCTTGTCGACCTGCTCCTGGTCCTGCACGGCCGCATGGGTTACTTCCGCATGGGCCAGTACATAGGCCATCTCGTCCGCGACGGAATCGGCGTAGACCGGGATCGGGATCGCGCCGATCCACTGAGCGGCGGCAATGCTCCAGTAGAGATAAGGACGGTTGTAGCCGATGATGGCGATCTTGCCGCCGCGCTTCAGGCCGAGCGCCTGCAACCCGCTGGCATAGGCCCGCACGATCTCGTGCACCTCGCCCCATGTCCAGGATTGCCAGATCCCGAGATCCTTGTGCCGAAATGCCGTGCGGTTCTGGCGCGTGCGCGCGTTGCGCACGAGCAATTTTGGAAATGTGTCTGCGCGCGCATCTGCTGCCGTCGTCAAAGACGTCAACCTCCCTGGCACCCGCGCGTCTTCTGGCGCGGTATGGCTACGTTCCCTCTTGATGCATGGCCGTACCGACGCATGCACCTGCCGGTCTCAAGCCGGCTGCCCGTTCCGGGCTTTGTTGAGACGCATTCTGTCGTGACCGTTAGGGGAGGGCAAGGGCCAGGACCCGCTACCATGGGCTAATGCCCATACAGGCGATTTCCTGCAGCCGTGGGAGGTCTCGAGATTCGGCTTGGGTTTCTAGGGGACAGCCGTGAGGGCGGCCGGCTCGATCTCGTCGGCCCTGACGAGGCGTTCAACCCCTACCGTGTTCTTGACCCGATAAACCGCGTATCCGTCTGCCGTCGACACAAGGCAAACGATGCAGTAGGTGCGGTGATCCGCATAGCCCGAGGAGGGGCTGCTTATCCGGACAAGCTGTCCGATATGGAATGCCTCTCTCATGGGCGCCTCCACGATCTTCGACGCGAGGGCAAAGAGCTCAAATGCTGGCGGAAGCGACCATGCGATCTTCCAAACAGCGCTGCCAAGCTCGATCATCCGCTCGCGTTCTTCCACGTCCTGGCTAAATTAGGAAGGAAGGCTGCGGCAAAAGGATGACGATTCCTTCGCTTTAGCCGTCCTGCGGCATGATGCCGTTCCTGCTCCGACCGTGACAGGTATGATGAAGCCGCTGATCTGCCACAAGTGCATTAACATGGGATAAGCCCGAGGCGCGCAATCAGCGTTGCCGCCTCGGGACCCTTCGTCGAGCGGGAAGTTGTTCAGCTTTACTGCGCCGGCGGTCCGGCCGGACGGCTGGGAGCCGTGGGATTGGCGGGCATCGTGTTGGCCGGCTGGTTGTTGTCCGTGCTGCCCGTCTCGTCTGGGCCATCGTCACCGCAGGCGGACAATGCGAGCAGGGCAGCCAATGGCAGGATCAGTTTCAGGCTCATGATGAACTCCTTGTCTGGTCCTGTTCAACTCTCACTCTGCCTGGTGGTTCAACGATGGGATCCGGCGCAACCCGGCTGGACAGTGTGCCGACGCGTCGATCCTGATGACACTCGTGGCGCTCGTCACGCTCTGCAGAAAGGGGCTCCAATCTGCAAGAGAGGCTTGTTCCCTTACCCAGCACATGACTGCCCCTCGTGAAACGGCAGGAACAGCGGTCGACACGGCGAATTGACCTGATCTGAAGCTCGTGTCCTGCGACTGAGGAGGCTGGGATGTTGAATGGCTTGCGTGTTCTCGTGGTCGAAGACCATCCTGCCATCGCAATGGATATCGGCGACCTGATTGAGCGGGCCGGGGGAGAGGTGGTGGGTCCTGTCGGATCGCTCCACGAGGCCCGGCAGACGGTCAAGGCTGACCACGCCATCGACGCGGCAGTGCTCGATGTCAATCTGAGTGACGGGGATGTCACGCCCGTTCTAGAAAGCCTACGCGCCCGAAAAGTGGGTGTCGTGGTCTATACGGGAAGCGCCGGGTTGCCATCGGGGGTGGGCGAGCGTCATCCCGACATCGTCGTACTCCAGAAGCCCGTTCAGCCTGGCCGTCTCATTGGCGAAATCCAGCGGGCCTGTCATAGAGTGAGCGCATGAGGGGCCACACCGTTATCGGGACGCGATGGCGTGGAAGAAGCTTCCCGTGACGAAACCCTTGCGATGGCCAGCGAAGCCGAGGCTATTGCCTTCCGCATCCGCAATCCTGGCGAATGCAGCCTCTTCGGACATATCGCTCTGCGTCACCGAGGCATAGTGGAATTCATGGCCGACGAGGCGTGAGCCGGCTCGTCCAAGCGCTCCGTCGTCGAGCAGGTCCGCAACCCGGTAGCCGAGATGCATCTTGCGCTTGGCATAGCTCGTCTCGACCGGCAGGAGGCCTGCCATGGGATGCACATGGCCGTCGCCATCCTCCAAGGACTGGCCCAAGACCATGTAGCCACCGCACTCACCATGAACGGGGCGGCTCTCTGCAAAACTCCGCAAGCCTCCGAGAAAGCGCCGGGCTTCCGCAATCCGGCCCGCGTGCAACTCTGGATAGCCTCCCGGCAGCCAGCAGACGTCGCAATCCAACGGCGGAGGCTCATCGACGAGAGGCGAGAGGGTCGCGATTTCGGCCCCCGCTTGGCGCCAGCCGGCGAGCACATGCGGGTAAACGAAGGAGAAGGCCTGATCGGATGCCAGGGCGATGCGCTGGCCCGGCGGGGGCAAGGGAAGCACGTTGTCATAGCTGTCGAGCCGGGTCGGACGGGCGAGGGCCATGAACCGGTCAAGATCGACAGCGCCTTCGACCGCATCCGCCAAGCGCTCCAGCCGGGCGTCCAACTCTTCGGTTTCGCCAGCCTGCACGAGGCCGAGATGACGCTCAGGCAGGGCCAGATCCGAGTTGCGCATGAGAGCGCCGAGGACCGGCAGGCCGATGCGGGCCATGCCATCCTCCACCAATCTGCGGTGCCGTTCGCTCGCGACCTTATTCAGCACCACGCCGGCCACGTTGATCCGCGGGTCGAACCGGGCGCAGCCGAGCGCGACGGCGGCTGCCGATTGCGCATGTCCCGACACGTCCAGCACAAGGACCACCGGCCAGCCGAGCAGTGCAGCGATGTCGGCGCTTGCGCCCGTGCGGCCGATCTCCTGGCGGATCCCGTCGAAGAGGCCCATCGAGCCCTCGGCGATTACGAGATCGGCGCCGCCGGCAGCCTGTGATGCAATGGATCCGAGCAGGGTTCCGCTCATAGCGAAGCTGTCGAGATTGAAGCTCGGAGCGCCGGTGGCGGCTGCGTGAAACGCG
>JAJFBI010000161.1 GCA_020697385.1 Microvirga sp.
CAACAAGTGCGGCCATGACGAGAAGGATTCGGAAGGCGATCCAGGCTCTTGCTTTCGCGCGTCCGGGACGATGCTGTCAGTGCCTGAAATGCCGGTGGCCGGTGAACACCATCGCCAGTCCCGCCTCGTCGGCTGCCTTGATCACCTCGTCGTCGCGCATGGAGCCGCCGGGCTGGATCACCGCGGTGGCGCCGGCCTCGGCTGCGGCAAGCAGGCCGTCCGCGAAGGGGAAGAAGGCGTCTGAGGCCACCACCGAGCCCTTGGCGAGGGTCTCCGGCAGGCTGGCGGCTTTTGCGGCCTCAGTGGCCTTCCAGGCGGCGATGCGGGAGGAATCGACCCGGCTCATCTGGCCGGCGCCGATGCCCACGGTGGCGAGGTCCTTCGCATACACGATGGCGTTCGACTTCACGTGCTTGGCGACCCGGAAGGCGAAGCGCAGATCGGCGAGCTCCTGCTCCGTGGGCGCGCGCTTCGTCACCACCTTCAAGTCCATGGCGTCGACCACCGCGTTGTCCCGGTTCTGCGCCAGGAAGCCACCAGCGACCGTGCGCAGCGTCAGGCCCGGTGCACGCGGATCGGGCAGGGAGCCTGCCAGGAGCAGGCGCAGGTTCTTCTTGGCGGCGACGATCGCAATCGCTTCCTCGCTCGCGTCAGGCGCGATGATGACCTCGGTGAAGATCTCCGTGATGGCCTTGGCCGCCGCCGCATCGAGCGGCCGGTTCATGGCAACGATCCCGCCGAAGGCCGAGACCGGATCGCAGCGTAAAGCCTTCTCGTAGGCGTCGCGCAGGCTTGCACCTTCCGCCACGCCGCACGGGTTGGCATGCTTGACGATCACGACGGCGGCGGAGCGCTCAGGGGCGAATTCCGCCACGGCTTCGTAGGCTGCATCCGTGTCGTTGATGTTGTTGTAGGAGAGCTGCTTGCCCTGCACCTGACGGGCTGTGGCGACGCCGGGGCGGTTTTCCGGCGTGCGGTAGAAGGCGGCAGACTGGTGCGGGTTCTCGCCGTAGCGCATCACCTCGGCAATCGCGCCGCCGAGGGCCCGGAATGGCGGCGTCGCCTCATTGAGTTCGTTCGCGAACCAGTTGGAGATCGCGGCGTCATAGGCGGCCGTGCGGGCATAGGCCTTCTGCGCCAGTCGCCGGCGCAGGGTCAGCGTCACCGAGCCGTCGTGTTGCGCCAGATCGTCGAGAACGGCGGCGTAATCGCCGCCGTCCACCACCACGGCCACGTCGCCATGGTTCTTGGCCGCCGCGCGGATCATCGCCGGGCCGCCGATATCGATGTTCTCGATGCAATCGTCATACGGCTTGCCGGCCGCGACCGTCGCCTCGAACGGATAGAGGTTCACCACCAGCAGGTCGATGGCCTGGATGCCGTGCGCCAGCATCGCCGCCTGATGCTCCGGGTTGGCGCGGATGCCCAGAAGGCCGCCATGGACGGCCGGATGCAGCGTCTTCACGCGCCCGTCCATCATTTCCGGAAAGCCCGTGACCTCGCTCACGTCCTTCACGGGCAGCCCCGCCTCGGTGAGTGCCTTGTGGGTGCCACCGGTGGAGACCAGTTCGATCCCGCGCTCATGAAGCGCGCGGGCGAAGCCCACGAGACCCGTCTTGTCGGATACGGAAAGCAGAGCACGGGACACGCGCTTCAGGTCGCTCGGCATGACGGCCGCTCCATCGGAGGAAAAAGATGCCGGCGCGATAGCATGGGAGGCTGAGGATGGGAACCGCATGCCTGCCGGAACCGAACTCGCCGGGGCCATTCGGCCGGTCATTAGGGCTTATCTTATGATGTAACATTTGCTATGACGTCGGTCATGATCACCCGCGCAACTTGGCATTCCCATCAGCTCACGGACCTCAAGGGGTGCGCGGGATGGGTATTGCGCTGATGCGTGCGTGATCATTCCTGAGGACCCTCCCGAGGCGGGTAGGGTCCTGACGTTCTCTGCTCTCCTCACGCCGATTGTGGAGAGCAAGCATGAATACCCATTTTCCTTCGCCGAAGCACAAGCCTCGTTTCTACCCGGCCATTCGCGCCATCAGGATTGTTGTGTCCTGGATGATGGGCATTGCCGCATCGTGGAAGCGCTTCACCTATCGGCGGGCTTTGCAGAGGTTGGAGCATCTCAACAACCACGCGTTGCGTGATGTCGGCCTGTGGCGCGAGCCCGAAAGCCGGGTTGACGAATGGTGGATGATGAATCCGCCGCCGTGAGCAGTCGAAGGCTCAGGGAGATTAAGTTTCCCTGAGCCTCAGCCGATCAATTTGGCCTGCCCTCAAATCAACTCCGCCTGCTCCTGCGGCTGGTTCGGCTCGAATGTGCGCGCCAAGCGCTCGAAGCGCCAGCGGATTGTCGGGGTCTCGCTTGGACGAACCGTCAGCACGATCTGCTCCGTGCGGCGCAGGCCGTCGGCGGTGGCGAGGAACACGCTGTCGTCGATCTCCGCCTCGATGGGAACCGCCGAGAACTGCCAGGCCTCGCGGTTCGGCAGCACCAGCATCACCACGCGGCCGCCCTGGGCGACGCTTGCCCTGATGCCGGGCGCGAGGTGGAAGCGGATGATGGCCTGCACATTGCCAGCATTGCCGCCCTCGCTCCAGAAATTATCCTCGCCTTCGAGCACGTTGCCCTTGGGGGCAAGCTGCCAGCGCCGCTCGTGGGTGAGGCCGAAGCGGGCCTTGTAGCCATCGTGGCTGGCGGTGAGAAGCTGGGCGTGCTCGCGCTCGCTGCGCTCCGCCGTCACCCGCTCCGGGCCGCTGAGGATGACCGGGCCGACCCGGCGCAGGAGCCAGGCGGACATCCGGCGCTGCAGCCAGCTCCCCTTCTTGTCGACGATCTGGCACGACGAGATGTCGTTGATGGAGGCGGTGGAATGCGCAGCGGTCGAGCGCGAGGCCTGGATGATCGGCTCTGCGGCGATCTGCGGCATGCCGCAATTGACCACGATGCGCTGCGCGGCGCTCGAGAACTCGAAGGACAGGCAGCCGGCGGAAGCCTCCTGCGACAGGGGGCGCGGCGGCGGCGCGCCCACATCGGCCACCAACAGGGTGCGCCCGGCCTCCAGGCGCTCGTAGCCGGAATGCGGCGCGTGGTGGATCGGCTGGCTGCGCATGTCGTCATAGGTGAGCAGCGTCGCCAGATGATCCGCCGCCGTTACGCCCATGCCGTTGAAATGCGAGAGCGTGCCGTCCCCATGCCGGAACAGGCGCACCATGGGCAGCATGCGGTCGACGGAGCGCAGGAGCGCCTCGGGCGTGTCGACCTCGCGGCTGGCGAACATCTGGCGCAGGGGGAGAAGATCGAACAGCAGCTCGACGACGATGCGCGGGTTGCGGCTCGCATGGCCGCCATCGGCCAGGATCTGCCGGTCGAGCTCGCGGGCGAGCATGCGGCTCGCGCGGCGTAAAGAGCGGTCGAGCCCTTCGCAGCACAGGCCCGCATAGCACAGCGCGATCCCGGCCATGAGCTGCTGATAGGGCAGGGCGCCGGCGCGGATCTGGCGTTCGAGAATGCGCACATGCTGCCCGATGATCTTCAGGAAGCGCTGATAGAAGGCGTGGTCGGCCCCTTCCAGGATCAGCGGCGACTGGCTGATGAAGGACATGAGCCGGCGCGCCGTGATCTCCGGGCTGCAGGCGAGCCGCTTGTCGCCGAGCTTGGAGGTGACGAACTCGTCGACCAGGGAGCGGGCATTAGCCTGGGCCAGAGCCGTGCCGGCGGCGCGCAGGTGGCGCAGCCAGCCGAATCCGTAGAGCGCCTCGCCCCAGGCGCGGCTCGGTGGGTTAAACGCGAAGGGCGAGCGCCCCCCGGTGGTGACGGCGCGGCCCGAGAAGGCGAAGAAGCCGGAATAGATGTCGGTCGCGATGGTGGGATCGGCGGTGCGCAGATCCTGCGGGGCGAAGAGCAGCCGCGTGGGCACGGGGGCGCTGGAGAGCCGGGATAGGCTCCAGACCATGCTTTCACGCGTGGCGCGGCCTGCCTCGCGAAGGCTAAGCCTGTACAGACGCCAGCGATCCGGCCCGAAATCCACCCGTGGCGCTCCTCGTTGTTTCTCATGAGCGGCTGATAAACCACCTGAGCCTCATCCTGAGGAGGTCACGTCAGTGACCGTCTCGAAGGACGAGGCGCCTCCAGTGCTCACTGGACTCTCCTTCGAGACGCCTGCTGCGCAAGCTCCTCAGGATGAGAGGGATTGTGAGACGCTCCAAATCGCCGTCAGCTTAAGAGAGGAGTTCCTGCTGACTGGTTAACACCCGGTAAGAGACCGTTCACCATCGTCACGATGGCTTGTGAACAAACCGTGCGACAAAGAAGCCGTCGAGGCCGGAGCGGTCGTGCTCCGCCAACGCCAATTGGCTCGGCAGGGTTCGCAGATCTCCCTCTGGCGTGATGCACTCGTCGAAGCCGCCGATTTCGTCAGGCGTGATCGGCTGGCGGGTGAACGCGGGATGGCGCGCCATGAAGCCTTCCGCCTGCCGCTCGCCTTCCTCGGCCTCCAGGGAGCAGGTGCAATAGACCAAGCGCCCGCCGGGTTTGAGCAGGCCGGCCGCCTTGTCGAGGAGCCGGCTCTGGAGGCCGGCGAGCTTGCGGATATCCTCCTCACCCTTGGTCCAGGCCACGTCCGGGTGGCGGCGGATGGTGCCGGTGGCCGAGCAGGGGGCATCGAGCAGGATGGCGTCGAAAGGCCCGGCCTCGAGCTTTTCCGCATCGATGGCGCGGGTCTCGGCCTTCAGGTTCAGGCGGGCGAGGTTTTCTTCAAGCCGCTGGAGCCGCTTCGCCGAGCGGTCGACGGCGAGAACCTCGGCGCCGGCAGCGGCCAATTGGGCGGTCTTGCCGCCGGGTGCTGCGCAGAGATCCGCGATGCGCTCGCCGGGCTTCGGATTGAGCAGGCGGGCCGGCAGGGCGGCGGCGGCGTCCTGCACCCACCATTCACCGGCCTCGAAACCGGGCAGCTCGCGGATGGCGGTGCGTTCTTTGAGGCGAATGCTGCCGGTGGGCAGGAGAACGCCGCCCAGACGCTCGGCCCAGGATTCCGGATCGCTCTTCACCGTCAGGTCGACGGAGGCGAGCGAACGGTGCGCCTCGGCGATCTTCGTGGCGAGCGGTTCGCCGTATTGCGCAATCCACCGTTCCTCCAGCCATGTGGGCGTGTCGAGCCACGGGTCGTTCTCGGCCAGAATGGCTTCGCGCTCGCGGGCGACCCGGCGCAGGACGGCGTTGATGAAGCCGCCCGCGTGATGGAGCTTGGGGTCGCTCTGCGCGAGCTGCACGGCGCTGTCGACGACGGCATGGTCAGGCACGTCGAGATAGAGGATCTGCGCCGCCCCGATGGCGAGCAGATGCATCAGGCGCTCGTCCTTGGGCGGCTTGTTGAGCCGCTCCCGCAGGGCGTGACCCAGCGTGCCGAGGCGCCGGAAGGTCACGATGGCGATGGCCCGCGCCAGCGCCTCGTCGCGTGACGAGAGGGTTTCCGCGCGCGCCAGCTCCTCCATCACGTCGTCGAGGGGCACGCGCCGCTTCAGGGTCTCCGTCACCGCCATCCAGGCGAGGCGGCGAGGGCCAAGGCCCGATTGTTCGTCCGATTGACTCAAAATTTATCCCCAAGGCCCGCGGCGGGTGCCGGTCGAGCCTGAAACGGATCCCCCAGGAGAACTCCATGGACCCGATGTACTCTGCGAGAAGAAGCCGCTTTGCGGCGTGGAGCCCATCTCCTGCGCCAAAGCGTGGAGCGCGGCAATCCGGTTTTCGGTCGCGGGGTGGGTGGAGAACAGGTTGTCCACCCCCTGGCCCGACAGCGGGTTGATGATGAAGAGCGAGGCCGTGGCCGGGCGGCGTTCCGCATCCGGGTTCGGAATGTGCGCCACGCCGCCCGCGATGCGGGCGAGCGCCGAAGCGAGCGCCAGGGGCTGGCCGGAGATTGCGGCGCCCATCCGGTCGGCGTCGTATTCCCTCGAGCGGCTGATCGCCATCTGGATGATCATGGCGGCAATGGGTGCCAGGAGTGCGGTGCCCAGCATCACGACGGGATTCGGCCGGTCATCGCCGCGCCCGCCGAACAGGAAGCCGAACTGGGCGAGCGTCGCGATGGCGCCGGCGATGGTGGCGCTCACCGTCATGATCAGCGTGTCGCGGTTCTTGATGTGGGCGAGCTCGTGCGCCATCACGCCGGCGATCTCGTCGCGGGAGAGCATGTGCAACAGGCCCGTGGTGGCGGCCACCGCAGCATTTTCGGGGTTGCGCCCAGTGGCGAACGCATTGGGCTGCGGATTGTCGATGAGATAGACCCGCGGCATGGGCAAGCCCGCGCGCTGACTGAGATCGCGCACCATCTGCACGAGTTCTGGCGCGGTGCGCTCGTCCACCTCGACCGCATGATGGGCGGCGAGCGCCAGCCGGTCCGAGTTCCAGTAGGCGAAGAGATTCGTCGCCAGACCTAGACCCAACGCGATCATCATGCCGGTGCCGCCGCCCAGAAAATAGCCGACGACGCCGAACAGGGCCATGAGGCCCGCCAGCAGCATTCCGGTCTTGACGGTGTTCATCGGGGTCTCCACCTCGTGGTCAGCACGACATTCATCCTCCAGCCCCTATGTGGGAATGGTCCAGCTCTCTCCCAAGAGGAGCGGGAATCGGTATAAGGCCTCTCATGAGCACGAACGACAACATCCCTGCGGATCGCCCCGTCGAAGGCGCGGCCCCCGGCAAGCCCCTGTCACCCGCAGCCCAGCGGGCGCTTGAGGAAGCGGCCCAGCGCCGCCTCGACATCGACGCCCGCGCGGCCGAGATCGCCCGGCAGAAGGAACTCCAGGGCCGCGGCGGTCTCGAGCCCGTCCGTTACGACGACTGGGAAGTGAAGGGGCTGGAGGACCCAGACGATGGAAAGCCGATTGATTCCCTTCGAAGTCGCCCCGGCTCCCTGAAGCCGATGATCGAGCTCGAAAAGACCCTGAAGAACAGCGGCCTGGAGCACAGCCTGTTGGAGTTCGTGAAAACCCGCGCCTCGCAGATCAACGGCCCGCTGGGTCCGGTCACACAATGCTCCCATCCAAAGAGAACACATCGGATAAGCGGGGTGGAGCGTCTGTTCCCCTCCATCGAGAGAGGAAAACCATCCACGCCTGATGGGCGTCGCGGCGTTGCGCGGCGGGAGTGCCGGTTTTAGGTTGCTCGTGCAGCAGGTAGGACAGCATGGGCGAGGCGGCACGGCTGGCGGTGTTCCGTGATCTTCTGAGCGACGCGCATCGCGCGCTCGACCTTCAGTTCGGTTTCGAGCTGTGGGACGGTTCGGCGATCCCGGCGGACCTGCCGTCCTACGCCATGCGTCTCGTGATCCGGCGCGAGAGCGTCATCGCCGCCCTGGTGCGCCGCCCGAACCTGGATACCGCGCTCAACGCCTATGTGGCGGGGCTGCTCGACCTGAAGAACGGTACCCTTTTCGACCTTGCCGACCAGCGCCCGCGCGGCAAGGTCGTGCGGCAGCTCAGGGGATTGAGCAAGCTGAGGGCGCTGAAGGCCGCCTATCACTTCCTGCGCGCGCCTGCCGATATGCCGCGTCCGCTGGCGCGGGTCGAGGATAAGGCCGATGCCCGCGACGGCAGGCCCCAGACCAACAAGCGCAATGTTGCCTATCACTACGACGTGTCGAACGATTTCTACCAACTCTTCCTCGACCCGGAGATGGTCTATACCTGCGCGTATTTTCAGCCGGACTGGCACGACGACATCGCCCGCGCACAGCGGGACAAGCTCGACATGATCTGCCGCAAGCTGCGGCTGAAACCGGGTGAGCGCCTGCTCGACATTGGCTGCGGCTGGGGCGCGCTCATCTGCCATGCGGCGCAGCACTACGGCGTCAAGGCCACGGGCGTGACGCTGGCGGAAGAGCAGGCGAAGCTCGCACGCGAGAAGATCGCGCGGCTCGGCCTGCAGGATCGCGTCGAGGTGCTGCTGCAGGACTTCACGCAAGTGGAAGGCGAGTTCGACAAGATCTCTTCCATCGG
>JAJFBI010000162.1 GCA_020697385.1 Microvirga sp.
CGGCTCGGCGCTGATGGCGCTTGAGGACAAGAACGCCGAGCAGGGCGAGCAGTCGATCCTGAAGCTGATGGAAGAGGTCGACCGCTACATTCCGCAGCCTGTGCGCGACAAGGACAAGCCGTTCCTGATGCCGATCGAGGACGTGTTCTCGATCTCGGGCCGCGGCACGGTTGTGACGGGCCGCGTCGAGCGCGGGATCGTGAAGGTCGGCGAGGAGATCGAGATCGTGGGCCTGAAGGCCACGACCAAGACGGTGGTGACGGGCGTTGAGATGTTCCGCAAGCTCTTGGACCAGGGCGAGGCGGGCGACAACATCGGGGCGCTGCTGCGCGGCGTTGGCCGCGAGGACGTCGAGCGCGGCCAGGTTCTGGCCAAGCCGGGGTCGATCACGCCGCACACGAACTTCGAGGCCGAGGCCTACATCCTGACCAAGGAGGAGGGTGGCCGGCACACGCCGTTTTTCACGAACTATCGTCCGCAGTTCTACTTCCGGACGACGGACGTGACGGGCGTGGTGTCGCTGCCGGAAGGCACGGAGATGGTGATGCCGGGCGACAATGCGCGCATGGTGGTCGAGCTGATCCAGCCGATCGCCATGGACGAGGGCCTGCGCTTTGCCATCCGCGAGGGCGGCCGCACCGTCGGTGCCGGCGTCGTCACCAAGATCGTCAAATAACGGCTGCCAGCGCCCAAGCGAGCACAGACCATGGACAACACCAATATCCGAATCCGGCTGAAGGCTTTTGATCATCGCGTGCTCGATTCGTCGACCAGCGAGATCGTGAGCACGGCCAAGCGGACGGGCGCGCAGGTGCGCGGGCCGATCCCGCTGCCGACCGGCATCGAGAAGTTCACGGTCAACCGCTCGCCGCACATCGACAAGAAGTCGCGCGAGCAGTTCGAGATCCGCACCCACAAGCGCGTGCTCGATATCGTCGATCCCACCCCGCAGACGGTCGATGCGCTGATGAAGCTCGACCTCGCCTCGGGCGTGGACGTCGAGATCAAGCTCGGCGCCTAAGGGACAGGGAAGAGAAGGAACAGGACCATGCGTTGCGGTCTCCTCACCCAGAAGGTCGGCATGACCCGCGTCTTCAATGACGAGGGCGAGCACGTGCCCGTCACCGTTCTGAAGGTGGATCAGCTGCAGGTTGTCGCTGTCCGCTCGGAAGAGAAGGACAAGTACACCGCCGTCCAGCTCGGCTACGGCAAGGCCAAGGTCAAGAACGTGAGCCAGCCCAACCGCGGCCACTTCGCCAAGGCCAAGGTCGAGCCCAAGAAGAAGCTGGTCGAATTCCGCGTCGCCAAGGACGCCGTCCTCGAGGTCGGCGCCGAGCTGGTGCCGAGCCACTTCGTGGCCGGCCAGTTCGTCGACGTCATCGGCACCACCATCGGCCGCGGCTTCACCGGCTCGATGGTGCGCTGGAACTTCCACGGCCTGGAAGCCAGCCACGGCGTGTCGGTCTCCCATCGCAGCCACGGCTCGACCGGCAACCGCCAGGATCCCGGCCGCACCTTCCCCGGCAAGAAGATGGCCGGCCACTACGGCCACGAGCGCGTGACCACGCAGAACCTCAAGGTCGTCGCCGCCGACGACGAGAAGGGCCTGCTGCTGGTCTCCGGCGCCGTCCCCGGCCCGCGCGGCGGCTACATCATCGTCAAGGACGCCTCCAAGCGCGCCCGTCCCAAGGATGCTCCGTACCCGGCCGGCCTGCGCAAGGCTGCTGGCGAGGCGGCGGCTCCGGCGGCGGAAGCACCGGCGGCTGATGCCCCCGAAGCCGCCGGGCCTGCGGCTTAAGGACGGAATCATGAAGATCGCGGTCAAAACCATTGAAGGCGGCAGCGCCGGCGAGATCGAGCTCGCCGACGGCGTGTTCGCCGTCCCCGTCCGTAAGGACATCCTGCAGCGCTGCGTGGTGTGGCAGCTGTCGCGCCGCCAGCAGGGCACGCACAAGACCAAGGGGCGCGCCGAAGTGACGGCGACGGCCAAGAAGATGTACGCCCAGAAGGGCACCGGCCGGGCTCGCCACGGCAACGAGGCGGCGCCGCAGTTCCGCGGCGGCGGCAAGGCCTTCGGTCCGGTCGTGCGCAGCCATGCCTCCGACCTGCCGAAGAAGGTGCGCAAGCTCGCCCTTCGCACGGCGCTGTCGGCCAAGGCGGCCGAGGGCAAGCTGATCGTGGTCGAGACGGCGACGCTCGCCGAGCCCAAGACCGCCCAGCTCAAGACCCACTTCGGCAAGCTCGGCGTGTCGAGCGTGCTGGTCATCGCCGGCGCCGAGGTCGACACCAACTTCGCGCGTGCCGCGGCCAACATCGCCCACGTCGATGTGCTGCCGCAGCAGGGCGCCAACGTCTACGACATCCTGCGCCGCGACACGCTGGTGCTGACCAAGGATGCCGTGAAGCATCTCGAGGAGCGCCTGCAATGAGCGTCAAGGCGAACAGGGCCGCCGTGGGAGCCACCGTTTCCCGCGCCCGCATGTACGAGGTGATCCGCTCGCCGCTGATCACGGAAAAGACCACCAACGGCTCCGAGCATGGCCAGGTGACCTTCCGTGTGGCGTCGGACGCCACCAAGCCCGAGATCAAGCAGGCCGTCGAAGGCCTGTTCAAGGTCAAGGTGAAGGCGATCAACACCGTCACCGTGAAGGGCAAGAAGAAGGTTTTCCGCGGCCGTCCCGGCGTGCGGAGCGACTGGAAGAAAGCGATCGTCTCGCTGGTCGAGGGTCACAAGATCGACGTGACCACAGGCCTGTAGGACGGGGGACTAAGAAATGGCTCTGAAGACATACAAGCCGATCACGCCGTCGCTGCGACAGCTGGTCATCGTCGACCGTACGGGCCTGTGGAAGGGCAAGCCGGTCAAGGCGCTGACGCGCGGCAAGAAGAAGACCGGCGGCCGCAACAACCACGGCCGTATCACCAGCAACCACATGGGCGGCGGGCACAAGCAGCGCCTGCGCCTGGTCGACTTCAAGCGCCGCAAGTTCGATGTCGCGGCGACCGTCGAGCGCCTGGAGTACGATCCCAACCGGTCGGCCTTCATCGCCCTCATCAAGTACGCCGACGGCGAGCTCGCCTACATCCTGGCGCCGCAGCGCCTCAAGGCGGGCGACGAGGTCGTGTCGGGCCAGAAGGTCGACATCAAGCCGGGCAACGCCATGCCGCTCGCCAACATGCCGGTGGGCACCATCGTGCATAACGTCGAGCTGAAGATCGGCAAGGGTGGGCAGCTCTCGCGCTCGGCCGGCACCTACGCCCAGCTCGTCGGCAAGGACGCGGGCTACGCCCAGATCAAGCTCAACTCGGGCGAGCTGCGCCTGGTGCCGGGCGAGTGCCTGGCCACCGTCGGCGCGGTGTCGAACCCCGACAACCAGAACATCGTGATCGGCAAGGCCGGCCGCCAGCGTTGGCTCGGCCGTCGCCCGGTCGTTCGCGGTGTCGCCATGAATCCGGTCGATCACCCGCACGGCGGCGGCGAAGGCCGCACCTCGGGCGGCCGCCACCCGGTCACCCCGTGGGGCAAGCCGACCAAGGGCAAGAAGACCCGCAAGAACAAGGCGACGGACAAGTTCATCATCCGCCGCCGTAGCGCGACGCGCTGACGAGGAGACAGCACAGTGGCACGTTCCGTTTGGAAGGGTCCCTTCGTCGAAGGGAGCCTCATCAAGAAGGCCGAGAAGGCGCGCCAGACCGTGCGCAGCGAAGTGATCAAGACTTGGTCGCGACGCTCGACGATCCTGCCGCAGTTCGTCGGTCTGACGTTCGGCGTCTACAACGGCAAGAAGTTCATCCCGGTGAACGTCACCGAGGAGATGGTCGGTCACAAGCTCGGCGAGTTCTCGCCGACGCGGACCTTCACCTCGCATTCGGGCGACAAGAAGGTCTCGAGGGATTAACGCGATGAGCAAGCCATCCGCTCCCCGCCGCGAGGCGGACAACGAGGCCAAGGCCGTGCTGCGCACCATCCGCGTCAGCCCGCGCAAGCTCGACCTCGTGGCCGCCACCATCCGCGGCAAGAAGGCGGCCTCGGCCGTCAACGAGCTCACCTTCTCCAAGAAGCGGATCGCGCTGGACGTCAAGAAGGCGCTGAATTCGGCCATCGCCAACGCCGAGAACAACCACAACCTCGACGTCGATCGCCTGATCGTCGCCGAGGCGTCGGTCGGCAAGGGCCTGGTGATGAAGCGCTTCCAGACGCGCGGCCGTGGCCGCGCCGCCGGCATCATCAAGCCGTTCAGCCATCTCACCATCGTGGTGCGCGAGCGCGCCGAGGCGGAGGACAAGTAATGGGTCAGAAGGTCAATCCCATCGGCCTCAGGCTCGGCATCAACCGCACCTGGGACTCCCGGTGGTACGCCGAAGGCGGCGAATACGCCAAGATGCTCCATGAGGACATCCACATCCGCAAGGTGCTGCGCGAGCGGCTGAGCCAGGCGGGCGTGGCCAAGATCGTCATCGAGCGCCCGGCCAAGCGCGCCCGCGTCACCATCCACACCGCCCGTCCGGGCGTGGTGATCGGCAAGAAGGGCGCCGACATCGAGAAGCTGCGCGGCGATCTCGCCAAGATGACCAAGGGCGAGGTGGCCCTGAACATCGTCGAGATCCGCAAGCCCGAGATCGATGCCACGCTGATCGCCGAGAACATCGCCCAGCAGCTCGAGCGCCGCGTCGCCTTCCGTCGCGCCATGAAGCGCGCCGTGCAGTCGGCCATGCGTCTGGGCGCCCAGGGCATCCGCATCAACTGCTCGGGCCGCCTGGGCGGCGCCGAGATCGCCCGCATGGAATGGTACCGCGAAGGTCGCGTGCCGCTGCACACGCTGCGCGCCGACATCGACTACGGCACCGCCACCGCCTTCACCACCTTCGGCACCTGCGGCGTCAAGGTGTGGGTGTTCAAGGGCGAGATCATGGCCCATGACCCGATGGCGCACGACAAGCGCGCCGAGGAAGCCGCCCCGCAGCGCACGCCCGCCCGGGTCGAGCGCTCGGAGCAGAGGGACGCGTAAGACACCATGCTGCAACCCAAGCGCACCAAGTACCGCAAGGCCTTCAAGGGCCGCATCAGCGGCGCCGCCAAGGGCGGTTTCAACCTCGACTTCGGCGCCTATGGCCTGAAGGCGATGGAGCCCGACCGCCTGACCGCGCGCCAGATCGAGGCCGCCCGGCGCGCCATCACGCGCCACATGAAGCGCGCCGGCCGCGTCTGGATCCGCGTGTTCCCCGACGTGCCGGTGTCGAAGAAGCCGGCCGAGGTCCGCATGGGCTCGGGCAAGGGCGCGCCGGAATTCTGGGCGGCCCGCGTGAAGCCCGGCCGCGTGCTGTTCGAGCTCGACGGCGTGCCGGTCCAGGTGGCCCGCGAGGCGCTCGAGCTGGCGGCCGCCAAGCTGCCGATCAAGACGCGCTTCGTCGCCCGCGTCGGCGTCGAAGGCTGAGGAGAGAGCCATGAAGGCCACCGATCTGCGTCCCAAGACCCAGGACCAGCTCAAGGAAGAGCTGGGCAACCTGCGCAAGGAAGCATTCAACCTGCGTTTCCAGAAGGCCGGCGGACAGCTCGGCAAGACGGGTCGCGTGCGCCAGGTGCGCCGCGACATCGCCCGCATCAAGACGGTGCTGGGCGAGAAGACCGCGGGCTAAGGAGCAAGACATGCCGAAGCGAGTTCTGGAAGGCGTCGTCGTCAGCGACAAGATGGACAAGACCATCGTCGTCAAGGTCGAGCGGCGCGTTCAGCATCCGATCTACAAGAAGTTCATTCGACGCTCGAAGAAGTATCACGCGCACGACGAGGCCAATGTCTTCAAGGGCAAGGTCGGCGAGAAGGTGCGTATCCGCGAGTGCCGCCCGCTGTCCAAGACCAAGAGCTGGGAAGTTCTGGTCGAGGCGGCCAAGGCCTAGGACGGAGCAACAGCCATGATCCAGATGCGTACCAACCTCGAGGTCGCCGACAATTCCGGCGCCCGTCGGGTCCAGTGCATCAAGGTGCTGGGCGGCTCGCGCCGCAAGTATGCCAGCGTCGGCGATGTCATCGTCGTCTCCATCAAGGAGGCGATCCCGCGCGGCCGCGTGAAGAAGGGCGAGGTGCATCGCGCCGTCGTCGTCCGCACGTCGTTCCCGCTGCGCCGCGTCGACGGCAGCGCCATCCGCTTCGACCGCAACGCCGCGGTCCTGATCAGCAAGCAGGACGAGCCGATCGGCACCCGCATCTTCGGACCGGTGACGCGCGAGCTGCGCGCCAAGAAGTTCATGAAGATCATCTCGCTCGCGCCGGAGGTGCTCTGAGCCATGGCCAACAAGCTCAAGATCCGCAAGGGTGACCGCGTGAAGGTCATCGCCGGCCGCAGCAAGGGCAAGATCGGCGACGTGCTGCGCGTGATCGCCGCCGACGAGCGCGTGGTCGTGTCGGGCGTCAACGTCATCAAGCGCCACACCAAGCCCAACCGCACCGAGCAGGGCGGCATCATCGAACGCGAGGCCGCGATCCACGTGTCGAACGTGGCCCTGCTGGATCCCAAGACCGACAAGCCGACCAAGATCGGCTTCAAGTTCCTCGAAGATGGTCGGAAGGTGCGCTTCGCGCGCGGTTCCGGCGAAACAATCGACCGCTAGGAGAACGGGCCATGCCCGCGCGACTGCAAGAACACTACACCAAGACCGTTCGTGAGGCGCTCACGAAGGAGTTCTCCTACAAGAACGCCTTCGAGGTGCCGAAGATCGACAAGATCGTGATCAACATGGGCGTCGGCGAGGCGGTCAACGACCGCAAGGCCGTCGACGCCGCCGTGGCCGAGCTGGCGGCGATCACCGGCCAGAAGCCGGTGATTACCAAGTCGCGCCT
>JAJFBI010000163.1 GCA_020697385.1 Microvirga sp.
TTTCGAGGCGGGAACTCCGCCGATCATCGAGGCCATCGGGCTCGATGCGGCGCTCCGGTTCATGATGAGCCTCGGCCGGGAGAACATCCAGGCGCACGAGGCGGCGCTCTCGGCCTATGCCCATGAGCGTTTGCGGGCCATGAACTCGGTGCGCATCATCGGCCAGGCAAAAGGTAAGGGCGCGATCATCGCCTTCGAGATGAAGGGCGCTCATGCCCATGACATCGCTACCGTCATCGATCGTCAGGGCGTGGCGGTGCGGGCCGGCACCCATTGCGCCATGCCGCTGCTGAACCGCTTCGGCGCGACCTCCACCTGCCGGGCTTCGTTCGGCCTCTACAACACCATGCAAGAAGTCGATAAGCTGGCGGACGCTTTGCAGAAGGCGGAAGCCCTGTTTGCTTGAGGATGTACCTGTGAACGACCAATCCCCATCCAACGCGCCGCAGGTGTCCCCTGGCTCCGCGATCCCGCCGGAAGAGCTCGACCGCATGACGGACGACATCATCGCGGCCCTGAAGACCGTCTATGATCCGGAGATCCCGTCCGACATCTACGAGCTCGGCCTGATCTACCGGGTCGACATAGACGATGACCGCAATGTGGCCATCGACATGACCCTGACAGCCCCCGGCTGCCCCGTGGCCGGTGAGATGCCGGGCTGGGTCGAGAACGCCGTCGCCACGGTCCAAGGCGTCCAGAGCGTCAAGGTCAACATGGTCTTCGATCCGCCGTGGGACCAGAGCCGCATGTCCGACGAGGCGCGGGTCGCGCTGGATATGTGGTGAGGCTTCGGCTTCACACCTTTTGAATTTTACGACGTCATGGCCGGGCTTGTCCCGGCCATCCACGTTTTAGGACCTGACGACATGGATCGATCCCCGGAACAGGTTCTGGATGACCAAGGGGAAGCGCCAAAAACCTGTGCTAAGATCATTCGGCCTGATCGACATCTGCTTGATGTCGGGAGGAGACCGATATGAACACGCTCCACACCCCTGAATCCCTGCACGTCCGCTGCTGCATTGTCGGTGGCGGGCCAGCCGGAATGATGCTCGGGCTCCTGCTGGCCCGGCAGGGCGTCGAGGTGCTGGTTCTCGAAAAGCATGCGGATTTCCTGCGGGATTTTCGTGGCGACACCATCCATCCGTCGACCCTCGAGGTCATGCATGAGCTCGGGCTGCTCGACGAGTTTCTCGCCCGGCCGCATCAGCGGACGCAGACGATCAGCCTCGTGGTCGGCGGCGTGCCGCTGACCCTCGGCGACTTCTCCCATCTGCCGACCCGCTGCCAATTCATCGCCTTCATGCCGCAATGGGAGTTCCTCGACTTCCTGGCGGATCACGCCCACCAGTATCCTCACTTCCGGTTGAGGATGCAGGCGGAAGTGACAGACCTGATCGAAGAGCAGGGCAAGGTGACTGGGGTGCGGGTTTCGACGCCCGAAGGTTATCTCGACGTGCGGAGCGATCTCTTGGTTGCAGCCGATGGTCGTCGTTCCATCGTGCGTGAGAAGGCAGGCTTCGAGGTGCTCGATATCGGCGCGCCGATGGATGTGCTCTGGATGCGCGTGTCAAAGCGCCCCGGCGATCCGAGCCAATTGCTCGGACGGATCGAGGCCGGGCAGATGCTGGTGATGATCGACCGGGGCGATTATTGGCAATGTGCCTACCTCATCCCCAAAGGCTCGCTGGATCGCCTCAGACAGCAAGGCCTGCCGGCCTTTCGCGCGAATCTGGCGCGGGTTGCCCCTTTCCTGGGAGATCGTCTCGAGGAACTGCAATCCTGGGATGAGATCAAGCTTCTGACGGTCGCTGTCGACCGTCTCAAGCAATGGTACAGGCCCGGGCTGCTCTGTATCGGCGATGCGGCCCATGCCATGTCGCCTGCGGGCGGGGTGGGCATCAATCTCGCGATCCAGGATGCGATTGCGACGGCCAACATTCTCGGGCCGATGCTCAAGCGAGGCCCGCCGGTGCCTGAACAACTCGCTCAGGTGCAGAAACGGCGCGAGTGGCCGACCAGGATGACCCAGACGCTTCAGGTGCTGCTTCAGAACCGGCTGATCACGCCCGTCCTCAACAGCACTGAGCCCGTCTCACCGCCCCGGCTCATCCGGTGGCTGGCGCAATGGCCCCTGTTCCGGCGCATCCCCGCCCGCCTTGTCGGCATCGGGTTCCGACCGGAGCACGTCCGCTAGAAGCTCCATCTCGTCCTCGCGATCCTGGTCGCGCCAAGCCTCCCGCTTGGAGAACCAATGATCCCGATGAGTGAACAAGAATGGGTTCATCATGATCGACAGGCTCGCACCAGCCGGGATCAAGTCCGCAATTCCGCAGAAAAAATCTCAAGTTCGACTCCTAAGCCAATGATAATGAACGAGACTTCGCCGATCTGTGCGAGGCTTGCCTCCAAGAGACGTGATCCGGGACCGGTTCACAAGACCGCCTAGGGCAAATGCCATCACGAGGCTGATAGCGATGGTGGATTTCAGCGCGATATGATGCGGAATTGGCTGTCCTGAGAACGGCAGGGCTTGTAGGGCTCAACCGGTCGATACGAGCGTAGGACGTTCGAGCAACCCTGATCAGTCTCGACGTTTGGCCCGTGACCCATTATCTATTGATCATGTGAACTCGTTCTGCCCGGGCCTTGAACCCGGCTGTCAGGAGAGAATGATGGCTCTACCCGGCTTCAAGGTCGTGACCTTGACCGACGCGGCGGCAAGCCGCGTCAAGGATATCATCGGCAAGGCCGAGCGTCCCATCGTGGGCGTGCGTGTCGGCGTGAAGAACGGCGGCTGTGCCGGCATGTCCTACACCATGGAATATGCGGAAAGCGTCAATCCCCTGGACGAGGTAGTCGAGGATAAGGGCGTGACCGTGCTCATCGATCCCAAGGCTGTGCTGTTCCTGCTCGGAACGGAAATGGACTTCCAGACGAGCAAGATGTCGTCCCAGTTCGTCTTCAACAATCCCAACCAGACCTCGGCCTGCGGTTGCGGCGAATCTGTCGCCATCACGCCGGCAACCCCGAACGCTCTTCAATCAGCGGAGTGATGCATGGACGCCGAGGCCATTCGCGACGTCTTTCGCGGCCTCGGCCCCGTTCATATCCGACGGATGTTCGGCGGAAAGGGAATCTACCGGGACGAGCTGATGTTCGCCCTGGAGGCCGGTGGCGAGCTCTACCTCAAGGCGGACGAAGAGAGCGTCAGAGCTTTCCAGGAGCTCGGCTCCCGGCCGTTCACCTTTGAGACACGGGATGGCCGTGCGACTCTCACGAGCTACTGGCTCATGCCGGAAGCGGCCCTGGACGATCCTGACGAGGCGCAGGAGTTTGCAGCCATGGCCCTCGGCGCAGCCCGACGTGCCAAAGCCCGAAAAGGCACCAAGGTGGCTTCGGTCAAGAAAGCTCCCAGGAAAACTTCGAAGAAGACCCGGAAGGCTGTTGGCGAGCCTGTTACTTAACCTTTTTGACCGGTACTGGCCGCATGAGGAAAGCCGGGACGTGATCACCGAGGCCGATGACGTTCTCATCATCGTCGTCGCGCCGCGAACGACCCTGATAACCACGGTCCGAGGACCGGTCGCGCTCAGGACGGTCCCGTTCGCGCCGTGGGCTGCGATTCGGCTGTTCTTCACGGGGAACAGCAACCGGGCGTGGGGCCGGAGCCTCTTCTCTCGCCGCCTCAGAAGGCTCCTGAGAGCGTCCCGAAGACCGGACCTTGACCTTGCGGCCCCGTGACGACCTTTCCTCACTGCGTTCGCCACGCTCACCACGTCCGCTGCGACGGCGGGAAGAACCCTCCGAATGCGGACGCTCCGCGAGGGTGGGCCCCTGCCATTCGACCGGCTGCCCGATCAGCTTCTCGATTGCCGCGAGAGATTTCTCGTCGCCCGGACCCACAAGCGTGAAGGACTGGCCGGCACGTCCGGCACGGCCGGTGCGGCCGATGCGGTGCACGTAATCTTCGGCATGGTGCGGGATGTCATAGTTGAACACATGGCTCACCGCAGGAATGTCGAGGCCGCGAGCCGCCACGTCGCTGGCAACCAGGATCGGCATTTCCCCGGTTCGGAAGCTGTCGAGAGCCGCCATGCGGGCGTGCTGATCCATATCTCCATGGAGCGCCGCCGCAGCGAACCCGTGTTTCTGCAGGGAACGGTGGAGGACGGCCACGTCGCGCTTGCGGTTGCAGAAGACGATGGCGTTCTGCAGGTCCGTGGCATTGCGGATCAGCTCGCGTAGGGTCTCGCGCTTTTCGAAATCGTCACGCCCCGTGGAAACGAGGCGCTGGGTGATCGTCGAAGCCGTCGAGGCAGCGCGGGCCACTTCCACCTTGACCGGATTATGAAGGAAGGCGTCGGCCAGACGCTGAATCTCCGGCGGCATGGTCGCGGAGAAGAACAAAGTCTGCCGGGTGAAGGGCACGAGCTTCACGATGCGCTCGATGTCCGGGATGAAGCCCATGTCGAGCATGCGGTCGGCCTCGTCGATGACAAGGAGTTCGACGCCCGTGAGCAGGAGCTTGCCGCGCTCGAAATGGTCGAGCAGGCGGCCGGGGGTGGCGATCAGCACATCGACCCCGCGGGTGATCTTGGCGTCCTGGTCTCCGAAGGACACGCCGCCGATCAGGAGGGCGACGGAGAGCTTGTGGTTGATCCCGTACTTGTCGAAATTGTCCTCGACCTGGGCGGCGAGCTCGCGGGTCGGCTCGAGGATGAGCGTGCGCGGCATGCGGGCCCGGGCGCGTCCCGTCTCCAGCAGGGTCAGCATCGGCAGGGTGAAGGCTGCCGTCTTGCCGGTACCGGTCTGGGCAATGCCCAGCACGTCCTTGCGGGCAAGCACATGGGGAATGGCCTGAGCCTGGATCGGCGTCGGCTCCGTATAGCCTGCGCTGGATACGGCCTGTTGAACTTTCTCGCTAAGTCCGAGTTCGGCGAAGGACATGAATTCTCATTACCGTTGGGGCTGGGCGCGCTCTTCAGTGCCGGCCGCGCTCTACGGCAACAAACAGGCGCGAAACTGGTTTCACCTGAGGCTCTTGCTCAAGTTAAGGAGTGGCGGGACCATAAGAGAAGCTATGCGCTTGTCAATCCAGGGAAAGTTGCCAGAGGGCGGAGAAGGAACATTTGATGGCTGAAACACTCGTTCTCATACCCGGTCTGGCCTGCACCGCTCGCCTCTTCGAGCCGCAGGTGGCAGCACTTGGGTCGGAGCGAACGATCGTGGTGGCGGATCACACGCGCGATGATTCGATCCCGGCCATCGCAGCGCGCATCTTGCGGGAAGCACCTGAGCGTTTTGCCGTCGCCGGGCTCTCGATGGGAGGATACATCGCCCTGGAGGTCATGCGTCAGGCGCCGAAGCGGGTAGCGCGGCTGGCCCTGCTCGATACGAGCGCCCGCCCGGATTCGGTGGCGGCGAGCCAGGATCGCGAACGGCTCATTGCCTTGGCTGAGGCCGGGCGCTTCGAGGACATTCATTCCAAGCTCTGGCCGCGCCTCGTTCATCCCAGCCGTCAGGCCGATCAGGACCTTCAGGAGATCGTCCTCGGCATGATGCGGGAGACGGGAGCCGAGGCCTATATCCGCCAGCAGCGGGCCATCATGGAACGCGCCGACGCTCGACCGAACCTTCCGGGCATCGAGGTTCCGACCCTGGTGCTCGTCGGGGAGGGGGATGTCATCACGCCTCCGGAGATCGCGCGGGAAATCGCCGAGATGATCGAGTGGTCGTCCCTCGTTGTCGTGCCCGAGTCGGGTCACCTGTCGACACTGGAGCAGCCCGAGCGCGTCACACAGGCCCTGCATTTGTGGCTGAACAAGGATTAACCACAATCTCGCACATCGCTTGCGGGGCTCTTCGAAATCATGGTCAATGATTGGTTACTGCGGATTTGTACCAAAAAGAGATACGCTTCATATATAGACAAGCTATTGATAATAATGCTTTTTTCATCGTGATTTCCGCGTGTTTATGAGTCCATGAATGGACCACGTAAAGAGCGAAGGAAGCAGGCAGAACCCTGCTAAGCGCGCGAATGCTCCGCTGAGAGACGGACTGTGGCAGGAAAGTGACAGACGTAACGTCGAGCCTGAGTTACAAGCTGAGCCACATCCTTCCTACAGATGGACGAAATCAAATGAAAAAGATCCTCCTCTCTTCGGTTGCTCTGCTCGGCCTCGCCACCGGCGCCGTCGCTGCTGACCTTCCTTCCCGTCGCGCTCCGGCTCCGATCATTGCCGCTGCACCGCTCTTCACCTGGACCGGCTTCTACGTCGGTGTGAACGCCGGCTACGGCTGGTCGAACGACGACTTCGACGCGGTCGACCTCGCTGACGAGGATGACGACGGCGGCTTCGTCGGCGGCGCCCAGGTCGGCTACAACTACCAGATCGGCTCGTTCGTGGTCGGTCTCGAAGGCGACATCCAGTACGCCGACTTCGGCGCTGACGGCACGTTCGACTTCGACGGCGACGGCGTGTTCGACGACGACTTCGACTCCAGCGACTGGTTCGGCACGGTTCGTGCCCGCGCCGGTGTGGCCTTCGACCGCGCTCTGATCTACGCCACCGGCGGCTTCGCGTTCGCGGACGACGCCAACGGCTGGACCGTGGGTGGTGGTGTGGAGTACGCCTTCACCAACAACCTGTCGGCCAAGATCGAAGGTCTGTACGTCAACCTCGACAACGACGACGACTTCCCGGGCTTCGACGGCGAGACCGACTTCGGTGTGGTGCGCGCTGGTCTGAACTTCCGCTTCGGCACCTACTAAGATCCGTCTCCCACGAGACAGAAAAGGCCCGGGGAAACCCCGGGCCTTTTTCGTT
>JAJFBI010000164.1 GCA_020697385.1 Microvirga sp.
TCCTCATCGCGGATTTCCTGACCGAATACGATGAACACATGGCGAGCCAGGCTTTCCCAAAGCGTCAGCACGACATCGTTGTCTGACGCGCGGCAGATTTCCCGGTGAAACGCCAGATCCGCCTGGCTCACTTCCATCCATGCGAGCCTCGATGCCGCATTCTCCATCTGCGCGACGATGGCATCGAGGAGCGAAAGCCGGTCAGGGGAAGCAGCATAGGTTGCGACTGCTCCGCGTATGGCGATTCGCTCCAAGGCTATCCGCGCCTCACAGATGTGCTCGATCCGCCTGTCGTCGAATCGGGGGATGTATGATCCACGATGGCGGGTGGCCGCCACAATACCCTGCGCCTCCAGGATCTTCAGGGCCTCCCGCAACGGTACGCGGCTCATTTTCAGCGTTGCAGCCAGATCCGCCTCGATCAACCGCTGACCAGGTTTGAGCGCACCAGAGGCAATTCCGTTCACGATCGTCTCGGCCGCCTGCTCGGCGAGGCTTGGGGAGCGGGCGGGAAGCAGTGCGGGAGCAGAAATGATGTGTTCGGGGTCCCCACCAACAGGGGCCTCCGGTGTCGATCTCGCGATCATTTCAGCATCACACGCTTGCACCCATTGTCTAATTGTATTCAAATAGCAGGGCTACGACAACCCAACGCTGTTGGGGATTGCTCGCGGACTGTGTGACTCAGGAAGCTGAGGCGCTCGCCAAAAAGGGAGACCAAACATGATCGTCAGAATGCTGCGTTTGATGGCGGTCGCGGCCGTCGCATCGCTTGTTTCATCAGGATTGCTCGCCCAGTCGGGAACAGACGTGCCCGCTGCGGGCCAGAGCCCCAAGATTGATGCAATCAAGGAGCGCGGGGCGCTCAGAGCGGCGGCCATCGGCGAGTTTCCTTGGCTGCCCGAGAATACGACAGGTTCAGGACCGCAGTTTTCCGGCCCTGCGTGGATGCTTGCCGAGGAATATGCCAGGCGCCTGGGCGTGGAGTTGCAGGTCGTGCCGGTCAGCCATGAGACCAAGGTTCCAATTCTGGCAACAGGTGAAGCCGACATCTCAATCGCACCGTTGGCTGTCACGCCTGCCAGACAGGAGGTGGTGGATTTCGTCGTCTATTCGAGATCGAGCCTTTGCATGTTCGGCCTGGCGGACAACCCCAAGCTCAAGGACGTAAAGAGCGTCGACGATCTCAATCAGGAAGGCCTTACAATGGCCTATTTCACCGGAACGCCCCCTGAAACCTGGGCGCCCACGCGCTTTCCCAAAGTAACCATGAAGGGAGTGGCGGGCTCGGGCGCCAATGCGCCAATCGAGGAGATTCTCGCGAAACGCGCCGACTTCGCCACCATCGATAATGTCGCATGGCCTCAACTTGCGAAGCAGGTGCCCGGACTCGTTTCGTTCCCGGGCGGCGACGAATGCCTGCAAAGCACCGAGATGTCGACCGACGTGGGCCTTGCGGTAGCCAAGGGGGATGCTGTCTTTCGCGACTGGCTGCAAGCCGTCTACGACGACGTCAAAGAAGAGGTTACAAAGGCCGAACTGGAACTGCTCAAAGGGAACCAGTAGGCAGAGATCACGAAGGGAGGCGGGCCAAGGGCCCGCTTCCTCGCGGCAGCTTCGATGGACGTCAACCTGCAGCCAATCATCGACAGCTGGCCCTTTCTCGCAAAGGCGCTTGGAACGACGCTTTACGTCAGCGTCGCCTCCATGGTTCTGGGCTTCATGATCGGCGTGGCCGTCGGCGTGCTGCGGACATATGGGGGCCGCGTCCTCTACGTCCTGCTGGGGTTCTATGTCGACACGATGCGAGCGATCCCGCTGCTGGTCGTTCTGGTCTGGACCTTCTTCGCCTTCCCGCTGCTGATCGGGCGTTCCATAGATGCGGTTACAGCCGGCATTGCGGGACTCGGCATCCATCTCGGCGCCTATGTTGCCGAGACTATCCGCGCAGGGCTGACGTCCGTCCGACGCAATCAGATGCAGGCTGCGCTGGCTCTCGGCATGAGTCGCTTCCAGGCTATCCGGACCATCATTCTTCCGCAGGCGCTCGTGCGCATGCTACCGGCACTCGGCTCGCTGCTGGTCATCGCGATCAAGGACAGCGCCATAGCATCCGTAATTGCCGTTCCTGAACTGCTGCGACAAACGCAGATCGTTGCAGGCAAGACGTTCAGGCCCTTCGAGCTCTATACGGCTGCCATGCTCGTCTACTTCCTGCTCTGCTATCCGGTGGCTCGTGCTGTGGATCGGCTCTACCGCCGCGTGGCCCATCTCGGCTCCTCATGAATTTTCAGTGGAGCATCGTATGGGAAAGTCTTCCTCGTTTGCTCGACGGCGCGTGGATGACCGTATGGCTTACCTTTGCCACCATGACCCTGGCAATTCCGGGTGGGCTGGTCCTGGCGCTGATGAGGCTGTCACCCGTGACGCTGATATCGGCAAGTGCGACAGCCTTCGTGGAGTTTTTTCGCGCCACACCCCTGATCCTTCAGATCTACTGGATCTACTACGTGCTGCCGGCCTATTTCGATGTGCAGCTGTCGCAGCTCGGTACCGCGCTCGCCGGTCTCGCCTGCAACATCGCTGCGTTCAACTCCGAAACCTTCCGCTCCGGCATCGTCTCCATACGTCGCGGTCAATGGAATGCGGGGCTCGCGCTCGGCATGGCTCCGGCTCGCGTGTTTGTCTCGATCATCCTGCCTCAGGCGACGATGCGGGTGCTTCCCGCACTTGCATCCACCTGGGTGTCATTGTTCAAGGACACATCGCTGGTCTCGATCATCTCTGTGGCCGAACTCTCCTACGTATCGTTGCAGATACGAGCCGAGACTTACCGGATCCTCGAAGTTCTCACCGCAATGGCGGCGCTCTACTGGCTCATGGGCTATCCCCAGGCCAAGCTGGTCGACTGGGTTCACCGCCGTTTCAAGGTTGCGGAATGAACAAGGCGGACCCAATCCTCACTTTTGAAGCTGTTCACAAGCGCTACGGTTCAGTGATGGCGCTGGATGGAGTGAATCTCTCCATTCGTCGGGGTGAGGTCGTATGTCTCATCGGCCCGTCCGGGTCAGGCAAATCCACCCTGCTGAGATGCGCCAATGCCCTCGATGTCCTCGATTCCGGCCGCATTGTCTTTGAAGGGAACGAAGTCCGCAGCTCCGAGGCCACTGTGCGTCACGTAAGACGCCGCATGGGCATGGTCTTTCAGAATTTCGAGCTTTTCCCCCATCTGACGGTTCTCAGGAACGTGACGATCGGACCCACGACGGTCCTGGGAATGAGGCGGGCGGCAGCTGAGGGTCGGGCCATGGCGCTTCTGTCCAAGGTCGGGCTTTCGGAAAAGGCGGCAGTCTATCCTTCGGCTCTGTCAGGCGGGCAGCAGCAGCGGGTCGCCATCGCGCGTGCGCTCGCGATGGAGCCCGCGCTGATGCTGTTCGATGAGCCTACCTCCGCACTTGATCCGGAGACGATTGGCGAGGTGCTGAGCGTGATGAAGGTGCTCGCGGACGAAGGAATGACCATGCTCGTGGTCACGCATGAGATGGATTTCGCGCGACGGGTGGCTGACCATGTCGCCGTTTTTGACAAAGGCCGCGTCATCGAAGAGGGATCGCCCAAGGAGGTTTTCGAGAACGCCATGGTTCCCCGGACCCGGGACTTTCTTAGTCATCTTGGGTGGCATGGCGAAACGACGATACCCACGGCAGCAAGCACGAGAGAGGTGTCATGAAGGAGCACAAAGTCGAACGAGCCGAGGTATTCGTCGTAGGCCCGGAGGTCGAGCGCTACACCTGGGCCGAGGGGATGACCGGCCAGTACATGTCGAACATCATACTGCGGCTTACCGCCTCGACTGGCCTTCAGGGAATAGCCGGCGCGGCCATGATCACGCCGCACAATTTCGACCTGTCGGTGGGCGACGCGCTCCGCGCCATCCTCCCCGATATCATCGGGGAGAGCCCCGCTGATCGGGAGCGGCTTTGGCATCAGCTTCGGAACCTCGGCACGCCGGCAGTGCCGCAGGCACATTCCCTGGTGGACATTGCTCTCTGGGATATGACCGCAAAGGCTGCTCGCATGCCGCTTTACCAACTTCTGGGCGGTGCTCGGGACAAGGTCCTCTCCTACGCATCGACGCCGCTGCTCGCTGACAACCAGGCCTATGTGGATTACGTAGCCGAGCGTAGGGCAGAAGGTTTCAAGGCGGTGAAGTTCCACGCATGGTGCGTTCCTGAGCGCGATCTGCCGATGTGCGAAGCAGTGCACAGGCATTTCGAGGGGTCAGGAATGGCGCTGATGCTCGATGTGGAGCAGCGTTATGACCGCTTTGGCGCGATTCGGGTCGCTCGCCGGCTTGGAGATCTCGGGTTCGCCTGGTTCGAAGCTCCCCTGGTAGACACGGACCTGGAAGGTTACCGTGAGATCAGGCGGTCCAGTAGCGTTCCGGTAATTGCAGCGGGCAATACATGGCTCGACCTGCAGATGTTGCTGCAGGCAGCCAAGCTCGATTGCTGGAGCGCTTTTCGGGTTGACGCCACAATCTGTGGCGGCATCACTCCGATCCGCAAGGTTATGGCGCTTGCCGAAGCTTTCGGGATGAACGTCGAGGTCCAGTGCTGGGGTTATACGCTGACCCAGGCGGCGAACCTGCATGTCATGTTGGCCCACCGCAACTGCACCTATTTCGAGCAACCCGTCCCCTATCCCTCCTTCGAGTACGGTGCGACCGACGTGATCCGGACAGACCGGGACGGCTTTGTGCATGCCCCCAGTGGAGACGGTATTGGCATTGGCCTCGACTGGAGGGCCCTGGAGGCCGCCGCGTTGCTGAAATTCGAAATCCGATAAAGGAGATCGCGATGAAGCAGCGACTTCAGGGTAAGCGTGCGCTGATCTATGGTGGAGGGACCGGCATCGGGCTTGCCTGCGCCGAAGCCATGGCGAACGAGGACGCGGCCGTATTTCTCTCCGGCCGCCGGGCCGGAGTACTCGAAGGCGCGACAAGCAGGTTCGCACCGCATCATCGGGTGGGCTGGGCCGCCGGTGATGCAACGTCGGCCGCGGACGTTCAGAGGGTAACGGCTGCGGCCGTTCATTTCCTCGGCGGTCTCGACACCATTGTCGTAAGTGCCGGAGCAGGAGGACGTACTCCGATCTTCGACACCGATCCGGACGAATTCCAGCGGATCATGGATAACACGTTGCGGCCGGTTTTCCTTGCGGTCCGCTATGCCGCAGCCGAGCTGATGGCAGCAGGCACCGGTTCCATTATCGTCATCTCGTCGACCTATGGCCTTGTTGGCCACAAGGAGCGCGTCGCCTACTGCGGCGCCAAGGCAGGCGTAATCGGGATGGTCAAGTCGATGGCTCTGGATTTCGCCGACAAAGGCGTGCGGGTGAACGCCATGTGTCCAGGCTACGTAGAAACGCCGCTCTCACTGGAAGTTGCCAGCCTCGAAGATGATCCGGAGTCTGCGCTTGCCGCGAAGCGTCTTATGCATGCGATTCCACGACCGGGCAGGCTAGACGAAATGGGAGAACTGGCAGTGTATCTCGCCTCGGATCTTTCCGCATTCATGACGGGGCAGGCAATTGCGATCGACGGCGGCTACTCGGCCCGGTAGCAGAGGGAGATGTTCCCGTCCACACGGTCCCATGTGAGCTGCAACGCGGCCTCACAACCTGGCTTGTCGGGAACCAGGTGGTAGCTGTTCCTTCTTTGCAACAGGCTTGGCCAATTCCGCGCAGCAGCGACTCACGGCGTAATCTTTGCGCTTTGTCTCTGGTTCTATTCATGGAAATTTAACATCCGGTTCTGGCCGCGACGGCAGGAGAGAGGGCACCGGAGAGGGTGACTATCCAATTAGGTGGGACATCGTAAATGTCGGCAGCCGTCTGTCTGCTCGCTTCACTGCTGATCTGCCCGTACCCAGACAAAGAGGCGCGCCTCCAACCCTCAACTCAACACACGCAATCGATCAAGCGCGAACGATTGGGTAACCCACCCACACCCATCCTCGAAAGGTTTGGTCCAGACAAGCGATTGGGTGATGCACCCACACCTATCCTCGCCAGGTTTGGTCCAGACAGACGATTGGGTGACTCACCCACACCCATCGTGGAAAGGTTTGGTCCAGACAAAGGATTCGGCACTACCGACCCACAGATTCCAATTTCAGTTATCTTCTCCAATGAAATCCAGGAACCGGAACGTCAAGAGCCAGGTTACGACAAGGGCAAGGAAATAATAATAGCAACAGGCGACAAGCCAAGACAGAAGCCTCAGGCCAGAACCAAAATCTTCTTGGAGACGACGCAAACCAAGACGGTCCAGGCAGGCTATACCGGGAAATCCTCCCTCGAGGAGCAGTGGCGACTGTCCTCTCTCTTCGGTATCGGTAACGACGCCACACCCACTCTGTCCCAATCTCTCCCCCGCGTGTCCGGTATCGATATGGGGAAACCCGGATATCAAGAAGTCGCACGCGCGGCCAAGATACACCAAGTACCAGTGCATCTGGCCCTGCGAGTGGCCAGACAGGAATCACGCGGTAACTGTAGTGCTAAATCGCCGGCCGGTGCCCTCGGTGTGATGCAGGTCATGCCGCGTACGGGCGCCAAACACGGTTACTCGACCAAGCAGCTAATCAACTGTCGCACCGGGGCGGAGGCTGGCGTCAAGGAACTCAAACACCTGCTCAGATTATCAGGTGGGGATGTCAAACAGGCGCTGACCGGTTACAACTGCGGCGAAAGCTGTATGTTTGGTAGACGTAAGAAACTGCCAATAGAGACAGTGAACTATATTCAGGTCGTGACGCGAAA
>JAJFBI010000165.1 GCA_020697385.1 Microvirga sp.
TGCACGCCGGTCATGCCGGAGGGCGTGTTGGGATAGGTCTTGTCCTTTTCCTCGCGCGTATGCGGCGCGTGGTCGGAGCCGAGGATGTCGGCGATGCCCTCGTCCAATCCCTGCCAGATCGCCGCGCGGTGGAGTTCGTCGCGCACGGGCGGGTTCATCTGGATGTAGGTGCCGAGGCGTTCGTAGTCTTCCGGTCCCACCAGCGTCAGGTGATGCGGCGTCACTTCCACGGACACGAGATCCTTGTGCTCCTTCAGGAGCGCCATCTCCTCGGCGGTGGTGATGTGCAGCACGTGGATGCGCGCGCCGGTGTCACGGGCGATGCGCACGAGGCGCTGCGTGCAGGCGAGCGCCACTTCGGCCGAGCGCCAAACGGGATGCGAGCGAGGATCGCCTTCGACGCGCAGGTTCCTGCGCTCGCGCAGCATCGCCTCGTCCTCGGAGTGGAAGGCGGCGCGACGGCGGGTGCGGCGAAGAATGTTGGCGATGCCTTCGTCGTCTTCGACGAGCAGCGAGCCGGTAGACGAGCCCATGAACACCTTGATGCCGGCAGCGCCCGGCAGGCGCTCCAGCTCCGGCACTTTGTCGGCATTTTCGTGCGTGCCGCCGACCCAGAAGGCGAAGTCGCAATGCATGCGGTGGTGGCCGCGCCGCACCTTGTCGGCGAGCGCCTCCGGCGTCGTGGTCTGCGGGTCGGTGTTGGGCATCTCGAACACCGTCGTGACGCCGCCCATGACGGCCGCGCGGGAGCCCGATTCGAGATCTTCCTTGTGATCGAGTCCAGGCTCGCGGAAATGCACCTGGGTGTCGATGACACCCGGCAGGATATGCAGCCCCCGGCAGTCGATCTCCCGCGCGGCGGAGGCCTGCGACAGGTCGCCGATGGCGGCGATGCGCCCGCCGCGCACGCCGACGTCGCGCTCCACGCGCCCGTCGTGATTCACGACGATGCCGCCTTTGAGGATCAGGTCGAAGGTCTGGGGCATGGCAATCTCATCCCTTGAGGCCGCTGCGGAAGGGGCATATGTCACGTTGAACGCAAAGAGCAACTGGAGCGGGGCACATGCCGTCAGTCCATCTGGCCGACCGGGGCGTGGTAAGGGTTTCGGGCGAGGACGCCAAGACTTTTCTCGATAACCTCATCACTTGCGACCTGGACCGTGTGTTACCGCACATGGCGCGCTTCGGCGCACTGCTGACGCCGCAGGGCAAGATCCTGTTCGACTTCCTGGTGTTCCAGGCGCCGGAGGATATCGGCGGCGCCTACTATCTCGATGTGCTCAAGGTCTACGCTCCCGACCTCGCCAAGCGCCTCGGCTTCTACAAGCTGCGGGCCAAGGTGGCCGTCGAGGACCTGTCCGAGTCGCTCGGGATCGTGGCCGGCTGGGATGCGCCGCGGCCGGATGACGAGGCCGGGCTCGTGGTCGAGGACCCGCGCCTGCCCGCCCTCGGCTGGCGCGCCATGGTGGCAAGCCAGGACGCCGCAGAGTTCGCCAGAGACCCGGCGGAAGCCTACCACGCCCACCGCATCCGGCTAGGCGTGCCCGAGGGCGGTCGCGACTTCCTGTTCGGCGACGCCTTCCCGCACGAAGCCCTGATGGACCAGCTGAACGGGGTCGATTTCGACAAGGGCTGCTATGTGGGCCAGGAAGTCGTCTCCCGCATGCAGCATCGTGGCACGGCGCGCACCCGGATCGTGCCGGCCGTTTACGAGGGCGGCTTCGCGGCCGATCTCGGTGTCGAGGTCATGGCCGGAGACAAGGTGCTGGGCAAGACAGGCACTGGCGCTGAGGGGCGCGGACTCCTGATGATCCGCCTCGACCGGGCGGAGGATGCGCTGAAATCAGGTGAGACGATCAGGGCCGGGGGCATCCCGGTGAAACTGGAAAGGCCCTCCTGGATCAGGTTCACTTTTCCGGGAGAGCAAGGCGCCGCCTCCTGAGTTGGCGAAAGAGCCAAGCTTCGAACGGAACGAAATTCTCACAAAAGTGTTACAACCAATCGACCTGGGAACGGACTGAAGCAAGAGCCGGCCTGGGTCTGCTGGGGAACTCTGATGAACGCAGTGCAAGGGATCGGCTTGCCCTCCCAAGAGGGACGCTTCCAGCTTCTGGTCGATGCGGTCACCGATTATGCCATCTACATGCTCGACCCCACGGGCATCGTCTCGAGCTGGAATGCTGGCGCCCAGCGCTTCAAGGGCTATAAGCAGGACGAGATCCTCGGCGAGCATTTCTCACGATTCTACACGGATGAAGACAAGGCCACCGAGTTGCCACGGCGAGCGCTCGAGACGGCTGCCCGCGAAGGCAAGTTCGAGGCCGAGGGCTGGCGCCTGCGCAAGGACGGCACCCGCTTTTGGGCTCATGTGGTCATCGACCCGATCCGCGACGCCCAGGGCAGCCTGATCGGTTTTGCCAAGATCACCCGCGACCTCACCGAGAGGAAGAGGACTCAGGAGGCCCTGAGGGAAAGCGAGGAGCGCTTCCGCCTGCTGGTCCAGGGCGTTACCGATTACGCCATCTACATGCTCGACCCGCAGGGCCATGTGACCAACTGGAACGCCGGCGCGCAGCGCATCAAAGGCTACTCGCAGGACGAGATTCTCGGCCGGCACTTCTCGGAATTCTATACCGACGAGGATCAGGCGAACGAGCTGCCGCGGCGGGCGCTCGAGACAGCGACCCGCGAAGGCAGGTTCGAGGCGGAAGGCTGGCGCCGGCGCAAGGACGGCACCCGCTTCTGGGCGAGCGTCGTCATCGACCGGATACAAAACGACCTGGGCGAGATCATCGGCTTTGCCAAGATCACCCGCGACATCACCGAGCGCCGGCAGGCGCAGGAAGCCCTGGCCCAGGCTCAGGCAGCCCTGTTCCAGTCGCAGAAGATGGAAGCCGTCGGGCAGCTTACGGGCGGTGTGGCGCACGATTTCAACAATCTGCTGACGGTGATCGTCAATAACCTGGACCTTCTCACGCGCAGCACCCGCGATGCCCGCGACATGCGGCTGATCGAAGGTGCCCAGCGTGCGGCCGAACGCGGCGCGAAGCTGACGCAGCAGCTGCTGGCTTTCTCCCGGCGCCAGCCCCTCCAGCCGGCCTTGCACAATCCGAACACCCTCATCGGGGGCTTCGAGGCAATCCTGCACCGGGCGTGCGGCGAACTGGTCAAGCTGCAGCTTGCGCTTGCGCCACAGGTTCGGTCGATCTCGGTCGACGCACCGCAATTCGAGGCGGCTCTCCTCAATCTCATCGTCAATGCCCGGGACGCGATGCCAGACGGCGGTTCGCTAATGATCACGACCGGCAACATGAGCGTAAGCGAGAACGAGCACGCCGCCGCTGAGCTGAAGCCCGGCCCCTATGTATCGGTCACCGTGGAGGACACCGGCTCGGGCATGACGCCCGAGGTGCTCGACCGGGTCTTCGAACCGTTCTTCACCACCAAGGAGATCGGCAAGGGAACAGGCCTGGGGTTGAGCCAGGTCTATGGTTTCGTCACGCAATCGGGGGGGCACATCAAGGTCGACAGCATTCTGGGCCAGGGCACCAAGGTCACCATGCTGCTGCCGGCTCAAGGGAACGGGGACGCGTCCGTCGTGGAGGGCGAGGATGGGACGATCCGTCCGGCCCGGGAAAGCCAGGGCACTGTGCTGATCGTCGAGGACGAGCCCGCCGTGCTGGAAGTGGCGAGCGACATTTTCGACAGCCTCGGTTACGACGTCCTGACTGCTACGGACGCCAAGGAGGCGCTCACCGTCCTGGAAACCGACACAGCGATCGACGTTATGTTCAGCGACGTGATCATGCCCAACGGCATGAACGGCGTCGAACTCTCCCGCAAGGCCCGCGAGATGCGGCCAAACCTCAAGATCCTGTTGGCTTCCGGCTATCCCATGTCGGCCTTGCCCTCGGAGGGCCTCGGCGCGGGCGTCTCCTTCATCAGCAAGCCCTATCGCTGGACCGAACTTGCCGACAAGCTGCGGGCGCTCCGCTCCTGAGCACGAACGTCTATCGCCATGCGTGATGGACGGCATCGGCAATTTTGATTGGTGCCGGCAAAGGCTTCCCGCTAGCATCCCGGCCAAATCGAACCGGGAATGCCATGTATCAGCCACCCCACTTCCGCGAGGACAATCGCGAGGTTCAGCACGCCCTCATCAGGGCCCATCCGCTTGGGCTTCTGGTGACGCTGGGCAGCGCGGGGCTTGTGGCCAATCCCATTCCCTTCGTGCTCGACGCCGCCGCCTCGCCCTTGGGCACCCTCAAGGCGCATCTGTCTCGGGCGAACGGCCAGTGGCAGGATTTCGACCCCACCGTGGAGGCTCTCGTGGTCTTCCAGGGGCCCGAGACCTACATCACTCCGTCCTGGTATGCGGCCAAGCGCGAGCACGGCAAGGTGGTGCCGACCTGGAACTACGCCATCGTGCAGGCCTATGGCCGCATGCGCGTCATCGACGATTCCGAATGGCTGCTCCGGCAGATCACCGCCATGACTGACGTGCAGGAGGCCGCCCGCCCGGAGCCCTGGACGGTGAGCGATGCGCCGGCTCCCTTCGTGGCCGCGCAACTCAAGGGGATTGTCGGCATCGAGATCGAGATCACCCGGATCGAAGGCAAGTGGAAGGTGAGCCAGAACCGGTCCGAGGCCGACCGCGAGGGCGTGGCGGCGGGACTGCGCCACGGGCAGGACGATGCCTCGCGGCACATGGCGGATCTGGTCGATGCGCGGGGAGCCTTGCCCGGTGGCCGACAATCTTGAACCGCGCGTCGAGCCCTGCATGCTGCAGACCCTCGAGGAATGGGTCGCCCTAAGGCATGCCCTGTGGCCTGAGGGTCCGAAGGAGGATCACCGCTCCGAGGCGCAGGCCATGCTCTGGGAACAGAAGGAGGCCATTGCGCTTCTCGTGCGCCTGCCCGACGGAACGCCGGCGGGCTTTGCCGAAGCGGCGTTGCGCCACGATTACGTGAATGGCTGCGCCACCTCGCCGGTGGCCTTTCTCGAAGGAATTTACGTGCAGCCGGAGCACCGCGGGAGGGGCCTCGCCCGGCTGTTGTGCCGGGCGGTCGAGCGCTGGGCGCGAAGCCGCGACTGCAGCGAATTCGCCTCCGACGTCCTCCTCGACAACGAATCTTCGCAGAGCATGCACAAGGCGCTCGGCTTCGAGGAGACGGAGCGGGTGGTGTACTATCGGAAGCGGCTGTCGCGCTCCTGAAAGTCGACTGATAAGCCGTGCTTTCATACACCGACCTCATTCTGAGGAGGATTGCGTGAGCAATCCGTCTCGAAGGGGGCTCCAGTGCTCTCTGGAAGCTCCTTCGAGACGCAGCGTTGCGGCTGCTCCTCAGGATGAGGACAAAGGTTGATGGAGTCTGCCTCCTGACATTGGACGCCCATCTTCCCGTTTCCCCGCACTCCCGCTACACAGGCTGCATGAGCGACGGACTGATCCTGCACCCTGACAACAAATCCCGCTGCTGGTGGCCCGGCACCGATCCCTTCTATGTGGAGTATCACGACACCGAATGGGGCGTGCCCGAGGTCGACGACCGGGCGCTGTTCGAGAAGCTCATCCTCGACGGATTCCAGGCGGGCCTCTCCTGGATCACGATCCTGCGCAAGCGCGAGAATTTTCGGCGCGCTTTTGCCGGCTTCGACCCAGCCGTGATCGCCCGGTTCGATCAGGCCCAGGTGGAAGCGCTGATGCTCGATCCCGGCATCGTGCGCAACCGCGCGAAGATCGAGGGCACCATTGCGGGCGCCCGCGCCTGGCTGGTGATTCAGGAGCGCAGCGGCTTTTCAAAGTTTCTCTGGGATTTCGTCGATGGCCGGCCGATCCAGACAAATGCGAAAACCCGCAGAGATGTGCCGACCGAAACCGAGGTTTCGCGCAAGATCTCGAAGGCGTTGAAGAAGGAAGGCTTCAACTTCGTCGGCCCCACCATCGTCTATGCCTTCATGCAGGCGGTGGGCATGACGAACGATCATCTGACCGGCTGCTACCGCCATGCGGAATGTGCGGCGCTGGCTGAGATGCGCTGATGACCAAGGAACCGCGCGTCTGGCAGCGAATGCTTTCCGGCCGCCGCCTCAATCTGCTCGACCCCTCGCCCCTGGATGTCGAACTCGACGACATCGCCCATGGACTCGCCCGCGTCGCGCGCTGGAACGGGCAGACGATAGGCGGGCACATCTTCTCCGTTGCGCAGCATTCGCTTCTCGTCGAGGCGATTGCCGCTCATATCAATCCGGACATGTCGCGCGAATGGCGTCTCGCGGTGCTGCTGCACGATGCGCCGGAATACGTGATCGGCGACATCATCTCACCGTTCAAGGCGGTGATCGGCGATGCGTACAAGACCATCGAGGCGGGCCTGCTCGCGGCGATCCACCTGCATTTCGGCCTGCCCGCGCAGCCAAGTGCCGCCCTCAAACGGTTCATCAAGCAGGCCGACAGGCAGGCGGCCTTCCTTGAGGCGACCCATCTTGCCGGCTTTGCCCGCCAAGAAGCGATCAAGTTCTTCGGACGGCCCGAGCCCCTGCCCCGCACGGTGCTGGCGCTTCTGGAGCCCTGGCCGGTGAGCCAGGCCGAGGAGCGCTACCACCAGCAGGTCACGGCGGCTTTGGCGGGTTGAAAACGTAAGATCAAGTTCAGCACATCCCCTCTCCCGGGTGGGAGGGGGACAAGGGTGAGGGCATGTGGCTTAACCAGCAAAGCGCCGTCACCTCCGCTGCACAACGGATCCAGCGTCTCATTCGGCACCGGCCTTCCCTCACCCCGACCCTCTCCCACAAGGGAGAGGGAGTATCGCACTCACCATAT
>JAJFBI010000166.1 GCA_020697385.1 Microvirga sp.
CGCCATCACCCAGATGTGCAACTCCGAACAGGCTTGGCTCTCGCGGGACACGGCGGATTTGATCGCCCGTGAAACCCGTGGCGCCGTCACGCCCAACGACTTCCTGCCCCCGGCCGCCAAGGAGGCCCTGATGCCCAATTCCGTCACCGATGCCATCGAGGCTTTCGCCCGCGGCGAGATCGTCATCGTCACGGATGACGACGACCGCGAGAACGAGGGCGATCTGATCGTCGCCGCCTCCCTCTGCACGCCGGAGAAGATGGCCTTCATCATCCGCAACACCTGCGGCATCGTCTGCGCGCCGCTGACCGCCGCGGAAGCCCGCCGCCTGCGGCTCGACCCGATGGTCGCCTCGAACGATGCGCCGCTCGGCACGGCCTTTACGGTCACGGTCGACGTGAAGCACGGGCTTACCACCGGCATCTCGGCCGAGCAGCGTTCGAACACGGTGCGGGCGCTGGCTAACAACAATATGGGGGCGGCCGATTTCGTGCGCCCCGGCCATGTCTTCCCGCTCATCGCCAAGGATGGCGGCGTGCTCATGCGCTCGGGCCACACGGAAGCCGCCGTCGACCTGTGCAAGCTCGCGAACCTTCCGCCGGTCGGCGTGATCTGCGAACTCGCCAACGATGACGGCACGGTGATGAAGGGCCGGCAGATCGACGCCTTCGCCGAAACGCACAATCTCAAGCGCATCTCGGTCGCCGATCTCATCGCTTATCGCCAAGCGCGGGAAAAGCTCGTCGAGCGCATCGCCACCTTCCCGGTGGAGACGCAGTGGGGCTCGTTCACCGGCTACGCCTATTCAACGCCCTTCGACAGCGTGCAGCACATCGCTCTCGTGCATGGGCGCATCGGCGATGGCACGAACATTCCCGTGCGCCTGCACCGGGCCAATGCGCTCACCGACGTGTTCGAGGGCGGCAAGGCGGTGAACGCCTCCCTGCAGCGCTTCGTGAAGGAGGGCAGGGGCGTCCTCGTCTACCTGCGCGACGGCACGGCGGGCGTGCCGACAACGTCCTTCGCTGAAACCGAAGAGACGGAATCGGAGGCCATGCGCTCGAGCCAGTGGCGCGAGATCGGTCTCGGGGCGCAGATCCTCAAGGATCTCGGCGTCGCATCCATCCGCAACCTCGCCACCTCGAGCCGGTCCTATGTGGGCCTCAGCGGGTTCGGCATCGAGCTTCTGGGTCAGGAGCCGATCGAAGGGTGAGGTAAGCTTCTCCACTGTCATTCCGGGGCCGCGCAGCGGAGCCCGGAATCCATAACCGCTAACGGTGCAAGGAGCAGCGCGACGTTGATCGTCCTATTCTGACAGGTCGTGTTTATGGATTCCGGGCTCGACCTGCGGTCGCCCCGGAATGACAGCCGCTGGACGTCCGAGCTTAAGACCCCGTCTCACGCCCCATGAGTGCGTCGAGATGAAACGCTGTCGACTTCGCCAAGCCCTCAAGGTCGTAGCCGCCTTCGAGCACCGACACGATCCGCTGACCGCAATGGCGGTCGGCGAGATCCATCAGCTTCTGCGTCGCCCAGGCGAAGTCCGATTCCGTGAGGTTCAGGCTGGCGAGCGGATCGCGCCAATGGGCGTCGAAGCCCGCCGAGATGATAATGAGGTCGGGCGCGAAGTCGTGAATGCGCGGCGCGATGACGGTGTCCACCGCGTCGCGGAAGGCCTCGCTCCCTTCACCGGCGCTTAAAGGCGCATTGACGATGGTGCCGTGCTCGCCCGTCTCGGAGAGCGCCCCGGTGCCGGGATAGAGCGGCGCCTCATGGGTTGAGCAGTACAGCACGGTCTTGTCCGACCAGAAGATGTCCTGGGTGCCGTTGCCGTGATGCACGTCCCAGTCGAAGATCGCCACGCGCTCGGCGCCATACTTCTTCTGTGCATGGCGGGCCGCGATGGCCGCGTTGTTGAAGAAGCAGAAGCCCATGGCTCTGATGCGCTCGGCGTGATGCCCCGGCGGGCGCATGGCCACGAAGGCGTTCCTCGCCTTGCCGGTCATCACCTCGTCGACGGCGAGCACCGCACCGCCGGCGCCCCGCAGGGCTGCCTCGTAGGTGCCCGGCGACATCACGGTGTCCTCATCAATCCGGACTAGCCCTTCCCGAGGGCTGATGTCGCGAAGGCGGAGGATGTAATCTTCCGGGTGGGCGAGGGCGAGGCTCTCCATCTCGGCCATCGGCGCCTGCTCGCGGATGAGCGATGTGAAGCGCTCCTTCTCCAGGGCGCGCTCGATGGCGCGAATGCGGTCAGGGCGCTCGGGATGGCCGAAGGGCGTCTGATGGTCGAGGCAGGCCGGATGGGTGATGTAAAGCGTGGACATGGATTTTCTTGGATAAGGAAAGCTGCCGAATTTCGTAGCGTCACATAGGCCGGTTTATGTTGTTGCGATGCAACACCTTTCGGACCAGAGCCGTGCCATGGTGTGTTTCGATTCGCGTTGAGGACCTTCCGGTCTATAAACCCGTCCGAAACCACCCTTCACCTCAGTTCCGCTGAGTTTTCAGAGCTTCGCACGATGCGTCTTTTTAGTCTGCCCCTTCTTTTGGCAATGATGACGGCCCTGGCCGGCTGCAGTTACAAGGGCGTTCCCGACCCGCAGGTTTCGTCGCGCGATGCCGAATGGATGGCACAGATCCCAAAGGCGGAAGAGGATCCGCGTTTCGGCCGCTATATCATCGACGATCCGACAGGCGAGGCGCCGGGCACCATCGTGGTCGATACGAAGGAGCGTCAGCTTTATCTCGTTCAGGCGAACAGGAAGGCCATCCGCTACGGCGTGGCGGTCGGCGACGAGGCTTATGGCTGGACCGGCACCTCCACCATCGCCCGCAAGGCCGAGTGGCCGGATTGGAACCCGCCGGCCGAGATGAAGGCCCGCTGGCCGCATGTCCAATACACCAAGGGCGGTCCGAGCAACCCGCTCGGTGCGCGCGCGCTCTACCTCTACGAGGGCAACAAGGACACCCTCTATCGCATCCACGGCACCAACGAGCCGGAGAAGATCGGCTTTGCCGTCTCCTCGGGCTGCATCCGGATGCGTAACATCGACGTGATCGACCTCTACAACCGCGTGCCGGTGAACACGAAGGTCATCGTCCGCTAAAGCTGCCGGGACCGGCATGAAAAGAGCGCCCTCGGGCGCTCTTTGTGTTTCAGGTTACTCGCCCAGCAGGGCTTCCTTGCGCAGGAAGGCGGGAAGCTCGGAGACCTTCGGACGGTTCTGCTGCAGCTTGGCGGCCTGAACGGCGGCCGCGAGAGCCGGCAGGGCGACGTTCTTGAAGGCCGGAATGGACTGGGCGTCATTCTGTTGGCCTGAACGGGCGTCTCGGCTTGAAGCGTGCTGGGTCATGGTTCCTCTCTGGAAAACACAGGCTGTCTGGGCAACCTGCTCTTATGATCTCCAGGGCTGTGACCGCTTTGGGGCAGACTGGTGATCATGTGTTGGCTTGGCTGCAGATGCAGGCCTCAAGGTGAATCAAGGCTTAACGGAACAGCATTCCAGCAGCTTGAGGCATGAATACTGTCTGTCTTGTCGTTGCGTCACCCAGGGATGTTCTAAAGCGCCGCTGCTTCAGAAGCTGTGCGCAGCCACACCTTTGGCAAAGCGCTCGCCGTCCTTCAAGCCTATCTCGTAAGCCTTACGGATTCCGGCCGGGTTGGTGATGTCGAACTGTCCGATCGGCACGGGCTGGGACGGCTGGATGTAGGTGCGGCCTTTCACCGGAGGAACGACCCGGTAGAGCCGGGAGAGGATCACCAGGGTCTTGCCGCCCTGCTCCTCGACGGGAAGCAGGGGCTCCGTCGGCACGTTGTCGACGAGGCCGCCATCGAGGGCCGCCATGCCACCGATGCGACCCACCGGCATGAAGGGCGGTACGCTGGCGCTCCCCATCAAGGCCGCCGAGAGCTCCGCCGGTGATGCCAGATCCTGCACGCGGACGAATTCCGGGCGAAAGCCGAGGGCGCGGCCGCCTCTCGGATGCACCGGCGCACGCCAGGTCTTCTCGATCTGATAGGTGGCGATGCCCAGCGGAATGGCGAGCGAAAGGGGCAGGCGGCGGGGCTTGCGGGCAAGGCCGATGAGAACATCGGGGCCCTGCTTCAGGCGCTCCAGGGCGGTCTCGTCGATGATGCTCTCGATCAGGCTGCGGTACATGAGCGAGACCGGCCAGGGCGAGCCCTCGCTGCGCCACGCGCGCCATTCGAAATTGCGGCGCCCGACGCTGCAGCCCTCGGCCACCATCTCATTGACCTTCCGGCCGAGGCCGAGCAGGCTGTAGCAGGCCGACCACGCGCCTGCGCTCACGCCAACAACCATTTCCGGCTTCAACCCGAGCAGCGGCGCCGCGGCTTCCCAGAAGCCCCCTTGCCAGTAGCAGCGGTTGCCGCCGCCCGCGAATGCCACCGCGTCGAACATCGGTGTTCCTACCGCCGTTTGGCGGGCGAGGAATCCTCGTCGGCCCGTGCCCGATCACGCCAGGCCAGAACGACCCGCTCCAGTTCGACGAGATCCTGCGTCGGGAGCGTGCCGAGGGTTCGCATCACATACGCCCGCTGAGCCGCGATTCCCTGGTTGGCAAGCTCACGCCCTTTCGGGGTGAGATGGAGCGCATTGGAGCGCCGGTCGCCCGGGATCGCGCGCCTCTCCACGAGACCGGCCTCGACCATGCGGTCGAGCAGGCCCGAGACATTGCCCTTGGTCACATAGAGTCGCTCCGCCAGCTCCTGCTGGCTCAACCCCTCGCGCTCGGTCAGGGTGGACAGCAGATCGAATTGGGGGATCGACAGGCCGAGCGCCTTCAGTTCCGCCGCAACTGCATTCGTCGCCCGGCGGTTCAGGCGGATGATCCGGAACCAGATCCGCAAAGGATCGGCAGCGTTGATCTCGGCAGCGGCGGAAGAGGGGGACGTCAAAGGTTTATACTCCAGGTACAAGGGGGGATAGTTTACAGTGAAACCATTCCTTCCGTCATCCTCTTTGGGGGCAGAAGGGCTGAATCCGGGGCTTTCGGAAATATCTTTGGAACCTGAAGCCAAGCTTTGCTTTTCTCTCCACCGACCCCGTCACCGATCTACGGCTGAAAGTTTTGGAAAAACAGGTGCCGTCCCGTTCTGGCGCGTCTTTGCTCCCAGATGAGCAGTGGCGCGCGCTCAAAGAGATTTGTAAGACCACCTGATGCGTCGCCTCATCATCGAAGAACCTTACTCGCGGCCGGCCAAGTGGTCGCCCACGCTGGCATGGTTCGCGCTCGCCGTGACCATCCTGGCGGTGCTGCTCATCCGCTTCGACCGGATCGACTATCAATCGGGATTCATCGCCCTCGGTGCGGGCATTGCGATCGCCCTTGTAGCGGTTCTGTGCTCGCTCGCCGGGTTCGTCCGCATCTGGCAGGAGGGGCGGCAGGGGCTGGGAAGCGCGATCAAGGGTTTGATCATCGCCACATTGGTTCTCGCCTATCCGGGATTCATGGCGCTCAAGGCCGTCACCCTGCCGGCGATCGCCGATGTGACCACCGATACGGACGACCCGCCGGGGTTCTCCCGTTCCCGGGCTGCGCTCGAAGCGCGCGAGGGGCGGGTTCCTCCGGACGTGCCGCCTGAGGCGCGGGAAATGCAGCGGGCCTCCTATGTTCAGATTGCTCCGCTCACCCTCGACATCGCCCCCGGGGAGGCCTTTGCCCTCGTGCGCAAGGCAGCCGACAACCTCGGATGGCGCGTGATCGAGGCGGTGCCTCCGGGCGGCCGCGTCGGCCTTGGACGATTGGAGGCGGTCGACCGGTCGCTGATTCTCAAGGTCCCCTACGACATCACGGTGCGGGTGCGTCCGCGCGTCGACGGCACGCGCATCGACATCCGCTCGGCCTCACGCTTCGGCAATCACGATCTTGGCGGTAACGCGGAACAAATCCGCGACTTCCTTGAGGAAGCCTCGAACCTGGCGATCGCCGTTCGCTAATCTATCCTTCAAACGGGGCGATACTCGCTGTCGAGGGCGGGAAGCCCCTCGACGCCAGCCTGCCCCTTCGCGACTAGATCCTCCAGATGGGCAAAGACCGACAGGCCGGCCGCGCCGACCAGGGCCGGGTTCAGGCCCTGGTAGATGGCGGCGACGATTTCCGGGATCGTCCGGTCGCCGGCCCTCAGCCGGTTGAGGATCGAAGCCTCGCGCTGGCGACGATGGTGGATCAAGGCGCGCACGAAGCGCTGCGGTTCCTGCACAGGACCGCCATGACCCGGCCAGTAGAGGGTTTCCTCCCGGCCCCTGAGCTTGTCGAGGGAAGCCATGAACGCGCTCATGGAGCCGTCGGGCGGCGCGACGACGGTGGTGGACCAAGCCATCACGTGATCGCCGGAGAACAGAGCCTTCTCCTCAGGCAGCGCGAAGGCGAGGTGATTGGCCATATGGCCGGGCGTGGCAAGCGCCTCGAGCGTCCAGCCAAGACCTTCGACGGCATCGCCCTCACTTAGTTCCTGGTCGGGCGCGTAATCCTTGTCGGAACTCGCCTCCAGCGTGTTGACCTCGCCCGAGGAAAGAGGACGGGCGCTGTGATGGGGAGCACAGCCGACGATGACGGCGCCCGTGGCGGCCTTGATGGCGGCGGCTGCCGGCGAATGGTCCTTATGCGTATGAGTGACGAGGATATGGGTCACCGTCTCGCCCCGCACGGCTTGGAGAAGCGCATCCACATGGCCGGGCAGGTCGGGGCCCGGATCGATGATGGCGACCTTTTCCCGGCCGACGATGTAGCTGCAGGTGCCCGTGAAAGTGATGGGGCCTGGATTGCTGGCGACGATTCGGCGGACGAGCG
>JAJFBI010000167.1 GCA_020697385.1 Microvirga sp.
TTTCCGCATAACTTTATGCACAAACCCGATAATCGCCTCTGCCCTGCGCAACTGAGACCAGATCAGCCAAGAGATTGTTCGGGAATGCCAGGAGGTCTAAAAAAGGGCATGCAGGACCACTTGGCCAACCATGCGGCGTTCTACACGCTTTTCGAGACCCCCATCGGCCTCTGCGGGATGGCTTGGAATGCCCATGGCATTGTGGGCTTTCAACTCCCTGAGGACGATGTCTCCAAGACCCGCAGCCGCATCGCCAAGCGCTTTCCCGGAATCGCCGAGACCCCGCCGCCTCCGCTCATCCAGACGGTCGTCGCGGATGTGACGGCTCTTTTGCAGGGCGAGGCGCGGGATTTATCCGCAGTGCCGCTGGACATGAACGGCGTGACTGACTTCGATCGCCGCGTTTACGAGATTGCTCGGAGCATCCCACCGGGCCGCGTGCTGACCTATGGTGAGGTTGCCGCCCGACTCGGCATCAACAACGCCCGGGCCATCGGCCAGTCCCTCGGACGCAACCCCTTCGCCGTCATCGTGCCCTGCCACCGGGTTGTCGCGGCGGACGGCAGGCTCGGGGGCTTCTCGGCCAATGGCGGCGCCATGACCAAGCGCCGCCTCCTCGCCATCGAGGATGCCAGGCGCGACGAGAGCCCGACCCTCTTCGACCTGATTTCGTAGGCACTTAAGATCCGTTGGGTTCTTTGCGGACCTGAGTTGTCCACAGCCCCTGGAATGCTTACATACGGATCATGCAGGATCTCCCCTCCGACCGCGACGCTCTTCAGGCGCTGCTCGACTTCCATGTCGAGGCGGGGGTCGATCTTGCGCTCGACGAGACGCCGCATAACCGTTTCGCCGAGCCGAAGCCTGAGCCCGCTCAGGCCAAGGCTCCTGCGCTGAAGGCCAGCCCTGCCTCAGCCCCTTCCCCGCCCCGCGCTTTGCCGAAGGCCGCCGCCAGTGCGCCCGAGGAGGTTGCCGGCATGGCCCGCGAGCAGGCGCGCCAGGCGCAGTCGCTGGAAGAGCTCGAGGCAATCCTGGCGGGCTTCGACGGCTGTGCCCTGAAGTTCTCGGCCAAGAACCTCGCCTTCGCGGACGGCAACCCGGAAGGCCGGGTGATGCTGGTGGGCGAGGCCCCCGGCGCGGACGAGGACAGGATCGGCAAGCCTTTCATGGGCCGCTCCGGCCAGTTGCTCGACCGGATGCTCGCCACCATCGGGCTCGATCGCTCCCAGGTCTATGTGGCCAACATCGTGCCCTGGCGCCCGCCGGGCAACCGCACGCCGACGCCCCAGGAGATCGCCATCTGCAAGCCCTTCATCGCGCGACAGATCGAGCTGGCGTCACCTGAATTCCTGCTCTGCCTCGGCGGGCCTGCGGCCCAGAACCTGCTCGGCATCAAGGACGGCATCCTGCGCACCCGCGGCCGCTGGTTCGGCTACAAGACCGAGGACGGGCGGGAGGTCAAAGCCCTGCCGACCCTGCACCCGGCCTATCTCCTGCGTCAGCCGCTGCAGAAGCGTCTCGGCTGGCGCGATTTCCAGGCCTTGCGACGGGCCTTGGACGGGCGCGAATAAGGCGCTCGTTCGGAACCGGTTCATATGCTTAAGCCTTAAGTTTCTGCAGTGACCTGTGCTGCGGCTGGAAGGTGAACGATGCGCTGGCAAGACTTTCGAACCTCGTCCAATGTGGAAGACCGTCGCGGCATGGGTATGGCGGGCGGCGGGGGCCTCGGAATAGGCGCCATGGTGATCCTCGGCCTCGTCGGCTGGGCGCTGGGCATCGACCCCCGCATCCTGATCGGCGGCGCCGAGATGATGACGGGCGGAGGCTCCGGCTACCAGCAGCAACAGCAGGGCCGGCAGGGAGCACCCCAGGATGAAGCCGGGCGCTTTGCCGCCGCCATCCTCGGCAACACGGAAGATGTGTGGAACACGGTTCTGCCCCAGCAGGCCAATCGCCAGTATCAGGCTCCGAAGCTCGTGCTCTTCTCAGGCCAGACCCGCTCCGGCTGCGGCGGCGCGCAATCGGCCATGGGGCCGTTCTACTGCCCGCTCGACCAGACCGTTTATATCGATCTCTCCTTCTTCGAAGAGATGAAAAGCCGCTTCCGCGCCGGAGGCGACTTCGCCTATGCCTATGTGCTCGCTCATGAGGTCGGCCACCATGTGGAGAACCAGCTCGGCATCCTGCCGCGCGTGCAGGAACGCCAGCAGCAGGTCAGCAAAGCAGAAGGCAACCAGCTCTCCGTGCGCGTCGAGTTGATGGCCGACTGCCTCGCGGGCGTCTGGGCGCACCATTCCGATCAGCGCTGGAAATCGCTCGAGCAAGGCGATATCGAGGAGGCGATCCGCGCGGCGGAGGCCATCGGCGATGACCGGCTGCAGAAGCAGTCGCAGGGCCGCGTAGTGCCCGACAGCTTCACCCACGGCTCCTCCGAACAGCGCATGCGCTGGCTCACCACGGGGTTGAAGACTGGTCAGGTTCAGGCCTGCGATACGTTCCGGGCGAGCCGGCTTTAAGAGCATCGAGCAAACCTTGCGAGAACAATGAGCGGATCGTCCTCCAGGATACCCTTGAGCGATGTGTCTCAGTTAAGCTTAGCTGGTGATGAGAACGGCTTGGTGGCGTCCACCACAAACAGCGCGAACTCCTTCAACTCGGCCGAGCCGCTGCTTGATACTTCCATCGGAACATCGCCTGCATGACCCACCATGGTCTGACCGGCGGAGACTCGCGCCACACCCTGCGGAGTCTTTTGGGTCAGTTCTCCGGCAAGCACGTAGAACGCCTCTGAACCTGGATGAGTGTGCACTTGCGTGACACTGCCCGGAGGCCCACCTGCTTCGTTGATGCGGAGAAGATACTGCTCTGCATTGACCCTTGGAAGCGGCCCGATTTCGGCAACCTTCTTGCCGCCCTTCGAGGCTTGTCCGGCATGGCCAAGCTCAAAGAGCCAAACCTTGCCTTCGAACTCGGCTACCAATCCCAAAGGGCCCGCGGCCGTTTGCGCCTGCTCCTTGCTGTCGAAAGTTTCGATGCGCCAAAACAGGTCGCCTGACGGCAGCTCCGTCACTTTCTTCTCGACCAGTGGTTTGACCGAAAAAGTTTGCTGTGCAGTTGCTAGGGAGGACAGGACGAACAATCCTGGGATCAAGACTGTCATGAGTTTGCGCGTCATCATACAACCTCTCCAACATTGGACGTGCTGTGGCACGGGTTCACGGACGTCCCTTGGGGACCCGATCGACTAAGCTGTACGCATTGGTCTGGTCGCCTTGGGACAGCGGCCGGATGGCTCTCACGATGCGCCTTTTAAACCTCAAGATCCAGATCAAATAAGCAGCCAGAGGCTCAAGATTACCGCTTGGTCAGAGCCAAAATGGCAACATGCCGGCAGTCTGATCTTGGCTACCCGACCACAGGCCGGGTATGACAAGGACGCTGAATCTCCCTCGAAGTACAGGCCCCTCCCCATGCCCGGCATCGATGACACCCTCCCCTTCGTCCCGCTCAGCATCGCCGTGCTGACCGTGTCCGATACGCGCTCTCTCGATGAGGACAAATCGGGCGCCACCCTGGCGGAGCGGTTGACGAAAGCGGGGCACAAGCTCGCCGACCGCGCCATCGTGACGGACGACGTGGAGGCGATCCGCGGCAAGGTGCAGGGATGGATCGCCGATCCCGCCATCGATGTGGTCATCACCACGGGCGGCACGGGCTTTACCGGTCGCGACGTGACGCCGGAAGCGATCGAGCCCCTGTTCGACAAGCGTATGGAAGGTTTTTCCGCCATCTTCCATCGCATCTCCTACGACAAGATCGGCACCTCGACGATCCAGTCGCGCGCCACCGCCGGCATCATCGGCACGACCTTCGTGTTCGCGCTGCCAGGCTCGCCCGGCGCCTGCAAGGATGCCTGGGACGGCATCCTGTCGACGCAGCTCGATTACCGCTACCGTCCCTGCAATTTCGTCGAGATCATGCCGCGCCTCGACGAGCACCTGAAGCGGGGCAAACTTCAGGGCTGAATGAAGCCTCCTGCCTCACGTCAGCGGAACAGTCTCTGCAATCGCGGAGTCGAGAACAAGGTCATCGCATGCTCCCATAAGCCAGAGATGGTCGACGGCGAATTGCAGGATTGTGCGATCCCACCAACGGTCGATCAGGGACGCGAGCGCCGCCGTCTCGTCGGCATCGAGATTGTCCGTGAGATTGTAGAGGCCGACCACATAAAGATCGGTCTCGCGGCAGCCCAGAGCGCGCTGAATGTGCCGGAAGACGTTCTCGCCCTTCCGGCTTTCAGGATAAGCGCGAAGATAGAGCCTTCCACGGTTCACGTTGCCGGAGAACAACCCGCGCAGTTCGACATGGATCGGTCCGATGCCGGCCAGTTGCTGCCGCTGCCTTCGATCAATCACCGGCGGCTCTTCGCTTGAAAGCGAACCGCAGATCGTTGCGTGCAGCTTGTCCTTGCGCCTGTCCAGCAGATCCCAGGCGATCTTGTGGGAGAAGGGCGACGCTCTCAGCGCCTCGTTCAACGCGCCATAGGCCGGTGAGCGATGCAGCAGGTCCCCGGAGATCGGCAGCACGAGCGAGAACACCCGATCATGCCGGCCCATCACATAGGAGGAGCCCTCCCGCGTCCTGATCACGCTCGGATGATCGGGAGCGACGAGCGGCAGGTGTGCGAGTCGGTAGGCCTCATCGAGGATGAGCCTCTCGCCCGAGATGAAGCGCGTTCGGCTGCGTTCGTAGCCGAGTTCGGAATCCTCACAGAACAGGTGTGCAGGCGGAGAATAGCTCATAGATGGCTCAGCCGAAGGCGGGATCGCGCTCGATGGTGGCGGAGAGCCGAACGGGCATACGGGCCCTCACCTCGTTCAGCAGCACCCGGCGGTGAACCAGATCGCCGGCGCGGACCTTCACATCCGCAAACAGATTAGTGAGAGCACGCGCCACGCCGGCCCGCCTGCGCCGCATCCTTGCAAGTCCCTGCTCCGGCTGGGACAGGGCCACGAACCGGTCGAGCACGCGGATCCAGCCCTCCTGCGGGATGTCGCCGTCATCGAGGCACAGCAGCCAGTCGCGCCGCGCAACCCGCCCGCCTTCCGTCCAGGAACCGCGCTCGGCAACCACCAGGGTGGCGCCGGCGGCGTCCGCCACTGTCGCCAGGGTGTCGTCCTGCCGGTCCGCCAAGATGACGGCATCACCGACCAGGCCTTCGGCTACGGCGGGGACAAGGGCACTGAGGGTAGCGGCAAGGGCCTCGGGCCCGTGGGTCACGCGTACGAGAACGGTAATCATCTGAACACTATAGCCCTTCCCTATCGATCCGTCGCCAGGACATTTCTGCCGATCCATCTTGATTTTGTTCCTGATTTGTTCCTAAGCTTGCGGCTTCAAACAACAGATTCGCTTGAGGCTGCCATGACCGCTCGCGCCAAGGATCAGGCCCATGATCCTGCCCGTTCCAGGCCTGTGAAGCGTACGCCCCTGGAGGCCGCCGAGGCGGCCCGGCGGCGCATGGATGATCCGGCCTATCGAGTCGAGGTGGACCGCCGCCGCGGCCGTGGCGCCTCGGCCAACCCGTCAGGGCGCTACGAGCCGGCACAACGCGAGACCTTCGATGACGGCTGGGAGATCGAGGAGGAACTGCCAACGCTTCCGACCGAGGTGTTCCTCGAAAAGCCGCGCACCATCGTCACCAAGAACGACTCGCCGGACATCCTCTTCGAGAAGTCGATCAACCCCTATCGCGGCTGCGAGCACGGCTGCTCCTACTGCTTCGCCAGGCCCACCCACGCCTACCAGGGCCTATCCTCGGGGCTTGATTTCGAAACCAAGATCTTCGCCAAGCCCAATGCGGCGGAGCTTCTGGAGAAGGAACTGCAATCTTCAAAGTACCAGCCGACCCCCATAGCACTCGGCTCCAACACCGATCCGTACCAGCCCGTGGAGCGGCGTTTTCGCATCACGCGCTCAATCCTCGAGGTGCTGAACCGGATGAACCATCCTGTCGCCATCGTGACGAAATCGGCCCTCGTCACCCGCGATATCGATATCCTGGGCTCGATGGCCGAGCGGCAGCTTGCCAAGGTGGCAATCTCCGTCACGACCCTCGACCCGAAGCTCGCCCGCCGCATGGAGCCCCGCGCAGCCACGCCCGCCAAGCGGCTCGAGACGATCAGCCGGCTCACCGAGGCCGGCATTCCCGTGTCGGTGCTGGTCGCCCCGATCATTCCGGCCATTAACGATCACGAGATCGAAGCCATCCTGAAGGCCTGCGCCGAGGCAGGGGCCGGGGAAGCGGGCTACGTGCTCCTGCGCCTGCCGCACGACCTCAAGGACCTGATGCGCGACTGGCTCGTCGATCACTACCCGGACAAGCTCAACCACGTGTTCACGCTGCTGCAGGAGGCCCGCGGCGGCAAGGATTACGATGCAAACTGGAGCACCCGCCAATCCGGAATCGGCCCCTATGCCTGGATGCTCGGCCGCCGCTTCGAGACCACTTGCGAACGGCTGGGGCTCAACAAGCGGAGCCTGCGCCTGCGCACCGACCTGTTCAAGGTGCCGCCGAAGGAGACGGGGCAGTTGAGCCTGTTTTGACTGCTCGTTTTAAGAATCATCCCGATCGGCTCCGCCTCCGGGATGACGGGAAACTGCGACTCTCATGAACGCCCACCAGGGATGACAAAGCGGCCGGCTTCCCGCTTTGATCCCCTCCATGACCGCCGTGATTCGCCCCTCCAAGTCCTCCGGCCTCGGCCTTGCCCGCGAGCTTTCCGCCCGCGCAGACGGCTACACCTGCAT
>JAJFBI010000168.1 GCA_020697385.1 Microvirga sp.
GGTGAAGACCAGGGCGGCTTCCTTGCCGTGCAGGTCGGCAAGCTCGGCCTCCAGCTCGACGATCGGGTGGCTGTTGCCCGAGATGTTGCGCGTGCCGCCTGCTCCGGTACCCAGGCGCCAGGCCGTCTCCACCATGGCGCGGGTCACGTCCCGGTTCTGGCCCATGCCGAGATAGTCGTTGGAGCACCAGACCGTGATGGGGCGCGGACCGTCCGGGGAGTGCCAGATCGCCTGGGGATAACGTCCGGCGAGGCGTTCGATATCGGCAAAAACGCGGTAGCGGCGCTCCGCCTGGAGGCGGTCGAGGGCTGACGTGAAGAAGTTTTGATAATCCATCATCTCACCGGGTGGGCAACGCAATGCCCGGGGATACTGAACCTATTATGCCAGATCACATTGATCCGGGTCAAAGTCCCGCAAGCGTGATATTGCGGTTGAGGGCTATGTGCGAAGCCTCTATTTGGTAAAGGCGACGATGGGTCGCGTGAACAATGACTGACGTGAAATCGCAACAGAAGGCTGACAGGCTCAAGGCGGCTCTGAAGGAAAATCTCAAGCGGCGCAAGGCACAGGCGCGGGGGCGGCAAGCCGTCATGGCGTCTGGAAACCAAGCTGATAGCTTGAGCGTTTCGGCAGAGCGCGACAAGCCGTCCGACTAGCTTAGAAAGCTTAAGGCGCGCATAGCGCATGGCTTAGTGAACATTCTGCAAGGGGATATTGATGGATCGCATTCGCATCCGGGGCGGCGCGCCCCTCAACGGCCTGATTCCGATCTCAGGCGCCAAGAATGCGGCCTTACCCCTCATGATCGCGAGCCTGCTCACGGAGGAAACGCTCGAGCTCGGCAACGTGCCGCGGCTTGCCGATATCTCCTCCCTGTTGCGGATCATGAGCAATTTCGGCGTCGATCACTCGATCGCCGGCCGCCGTCCGGGCCAGTCCTCGGAGACAGGACAGACCATCCGCCTGTCGGCCAAGAACGTCATCGACACTACGGCCCCCTACGAGCTGGTCTCGACCATGCGGGCGAGCTTCTGGGTCATCGCTCCGCTCGTGGCCCGCTTCGGCCGTGCCAAGGTTTCCATGCCCGGCGGTTGCGCCATCGGCACCAGGCCGGTGGATCTGCTCATCATGGCCCTGGCCAAGCTGGGCGCCGCCATCGAGATCGAGGCGGGCTACGTGGTGGCCACGGCTCCGAAGGGGCTCCGGGGCGCCGAGATCGACTTCTCGAAGGTGACGGTGGGTGGCACCCATGTGGCCCTCATGGCAGCATCCCTTGCCCAGGGTACGACTGTAATCCGCAACGCCGCCCGCGAGCCGGAGGTGGTGGATCTGGCCGAATGCCTCATCAAGATGGGGGCCAAGATCCAGGGCGCCGGTAGCTCCGAGATCGTGATCGAGGGTGTTTCCAGCCTGAACGGCGCCTCCCACGACGTGATGCCGGACCGCATCGAGACCGGCACCTACGCCATGGCGGTTGCCATGACCGGCGGCGACCTCGTGCTCGACAACACCCGGCCCGAATATCTCCAGGCCGCTCTCGATGTGCTGGCCCAGGCTGGGGCCGAGGTGACCTCGACCCATGGGGGCATCCGCATCCGCCGTAACGGCAACGGACTTCAGCCGGTCGACGTGACCACCGACCCGTTCCCGGGATTCCCAACGGATCTCCAGGCCCAGTTCATGGCCCTCATGACCCGGGCGAACGGCACTTCGCGGATCCGCGAGACGATCTTCGAGAACCGCTTCATGCACGTGCAGGAACTGGCCCGCCTCGGCGCCCAGATCCGGCTTGATGGCGACAGCGCCTATGTGGACGGCGTTCCGGGCCTCAAGGGGGCTCCGGTCATGGCGACCGACCTGCGCGCCTCCGTGTCCCTGGTGATCGCCGGTCTCGTGGCCGAAGGCGAGACTACGATTAACCGGGTCTATCACCTGGATCGCGGTTTCGAGTCACTGGAGGCCAAACTCGCCCGATGCGGTGCTCTGATCGAGCGCGTCAGAGGCTAAGAACCAAGGGGCCGGCATCATCGCCGGCCTTTTCTTTGTCGAAGGCCGGACGGCAAGCCTGGGCGAAAGGTTGCGCCGGGGCAGGGGGCTCTCTACCTAAAGATCAAAGTTCAACAACAGGTTGGTGGGCTATGGATCTCCTGAGACTCGTCGCATTCGACCCTGAAGACCTCTCCGTCATCTCCGCGCACCTGCAGGATTCGCTGCTGCAGGTCGGGGACATCGCCTATCTGCCCAAGGAGCGGCGCTTCGCCATCCAGGTCCGGCGCTACGACTGGGAGGCGGCAACGCCCCAGCGCCGGCTGACCTGCATGCATTTCGAGAATGTCACGGGCGTGCGCGTCCGCGGCATCGACCGGAGCAACAAGGACGCGGTTCTTAACCTTCTCGCCATTGCGTTCGAGGAAGGAGATGCTCCATCGGGCACCGCCACCTTGATCTTTGCTGAAGGCGGCGCCATCCAGGTGGACCTGGAGTGCATCGAAATGCAGATGAAAGACACCGGCCCGGTCTGGGCTGCAGAAAGCCGCCCCTCCCACGAGGACCAGCTTCAAACTGCGGAGCGCCCTTAAAATGGCGCAGAGGCTCGATGCGCGGGACGCCTCCTTCCCGCAGGCGTTTGCTGCCCTGCTCTCCGCCAAGCGCGAGGTCTCGGAGGATGTGGACCAGGCGGTGCGCGCCATCATCGAGGATGTGGTGGTGCGCGGCGACGAGGCGCTGATCGATTTCACCTTCCGTTTCGACGGATTGGCGCTTCAGCCCGAGACCCTGCGGGTGTCCGATGCGGAGATCGACGCGGCCGAGGCCCAGTGCTCGAAAGAGGCGCTGGACGCCTTGGCGCTCGCCAAGGAGCGCATCGAAACCTACCACCGGGAGCAGCGTCCGAAGGACTTCAAGACCACGGATTCCGTTGGGGTGACCCTGGGTTGGCGCTGGACGGCCATCGAGTCCGTGGGCCTCTACGTTCCCGGCGGCCTTGCAAGCTACCCGTCCTCCGTTCTGATGAACGCCGTGCCGGCGAAGGTGGCCGGGGTTCCGCGCATCGCCATGGTGGTGCCGACCCCGCGCGGCGAGACGAACCCGCTCGTGCTGGCGGCGGCGCGCCTCGCCGGCGTCGATGAGGTCTTCCGCATCGGCGGCGCCCAGGCCGTGGCGGCGCTCGCCTATGGCACCGAAAGCGTCAAGCCTGTCGCCAAGATCGTCGGTCCCGGCAATGCCTATGTGGCTGCCGCCAAGCGCCGCGTCTTCGGTCAGGTCGGCATCGACATGATCGCAGGGCCCTCCGAAGTGCTCATCCTCGCCGATGCGGACGCCAATCCGGACTGGATCGCTGCGGATCTCCTGGCCCAGGCCGAGCACGACACTGCCGCGCAATCGATCCTCATCACGGACAGCCCGGCATTGGCCGATGCGGTGGAGAAGGCTGTCGAGCGGCAGCTGCAGACCTTGCCGAAGGCGAAGATTGCAGGCGCAAGCTGGCGCGATTACGGGGCGATCATCCTGATCGACCGATTGGACAATGCCATTCCCCTCGTGGATCGGCTGGCTCCCGAACATCTCGAAATTGAAACGGAGAACGCGGAAGAACTCGCGGCCAAAGTCCGCAATGCCGGCTCGATCTTTCTCGGCAGCCATACGCCGGAGGCCATCGGCGATTATGTGGGTGGCCCCAACCACGTTCTGCCCACTGCCCGCTCCGCCCGGTTCTCGTCGGGTCTCGGCGTGCTTGACTTCATGAAGCGAACCTCGATCCTGAAATGCGACGCGGATGCTCTGCGGGCGCTCGGCCCGGCAGCAATCGCGCTCGGGCGCTCGGAGGGTCTGGAGGGGCATGCGCGATCTATCGCGATCCGCCTGAACCTTTAACGGCAAAAGGGGAGGCGGGATGGCGAGCGAAGCGAAGGAGCGAACCCGGCTGGTCGCCGTCACCCTCGACGAGGCCTCCATTGGCCGCGGCAACCCCGATCAGGAGCATGAGCGGGCCATCGCGATCTATGACATCCTCGAAGAGAACACCTTCGGGCTGCCGAACTACGACGGCGGGCCTTATGCTTTGCGCATCTCGCTCATCGACAAAAAGCTCTGCTTCGAGGTGACCACGCAGGACGGCGCGCATCTCATCTCGCATCACCTGTCGCTGACACCATTCCGCAAGGCCATCCGCGACTACGAGATGATCTGCGACAGCTATTACCAGGCGATCCGCTCCGCCTCGCCAGCGCAGATCGAGGCCATCGACATGGGGCGGCGCGGTCTGCACAACGAAGCAGCCGAGGTGCTGATCAAGCGGTTAGAGGGCAAGCTCATCCTGGATTTCGGCACGGCGCGGCGCATCTTCACGCTCATCTTCGCGCTTCACTGGAAGGGCTGAGGCTTGGAGGAGCGCCTGGACGAGCCCCGCGCGAAACGGATCCACTCGGTTCTGTTCGTCTGCGCGATGAATGCGGTGCGCTCGCCCATGGCTGAGGCTATTGCTCGCCATTATTTCGGCAAGTCGATCTATGTGCAATCCGCCGGCGTGCGCAGAGGCGAGCACGACGGCTTCGTGGCCTCGATCCTGTCCGAGATCGGCATCGACGCTTCCAAGCACAAGCCACGCACTCTCGACGAATTGGAGGAGTGGGAAGGTCTGAACTTCGACCTCATCATTTCTCTTTCGCCGGAGGCCCATCACGCAGCGCTCGAACTCACGCGCACCATCGCGGCGGATGTGGAATACTGGCCGACCCCGGACCCGACGATCACGCAGGGCTCGCGCGAGCAGGTGCTCGATGCCTACCGCAACATCCGCGACGGGTTGATGTACCGCATCCGCCTGCGGCTCAAGCAGACCTCACCCAAAAGCCCGAATGACGGCGAGGGTGCCTAGGCCGGTTATCAGGCCGACGATGTCGATTCGTGTGACCGCCATGGCGATGATGGCCGCGGCAAGCGCGATCACGGCGGGCCAGCCGTTGTCGATGACCACCGGCAGGATCGTCGCCAGGATGATGGAACCGGGCAACGCGCGCAGGCCGCGTTCGATGCGCGGCGTGATGCGTACGCGGCTCATCACAACGACGCCCGCGATGCGGCACAGGAACGTCACCAGCGTCATGGCCGCGATGGCGAGAACCGAGCCCCACGGGCTTGCGATGAAGCTGCCGAACCCGTTCATTCGAGCAGCATCCCGGCAACGACGCCTGCGAGCGCCCCGGCGATGATGAACAGATAGCCCGGCACCATCGCATGGACGATGAGCGAGACAACGCCGGCCGCAAGCCAGGGGAGGGCGGGCTTGGCCCCTTTCCACAGGGGCACGAGCATCACGCCGAAGAAGATCGGCATCACGAGATCGAGGCCGAAGCGCTTCGGCTCGGGCACGAGAGCGCCCGCGAAGAAGCCTACAAAGGTTGTTGCCAGCCAGACCAGCCAGAGGATGAGCGCGCAGCCTAAGAGCACGCCCACGTCGCGGCCACCCTCATTATGATACCGGGTGCCGATGAGCCAGCCAGCCTCCGTGAGGAGGAAGAGGTTGAGTGCCGTGCGTGGCAGAGGCTCGTGCTTGAGCCATGGCTGGAGGGTTGCTCCGAGCATGATCATGCGCGCATTCACCACGGCGGTGACGGTCATGATCGTGAGGATCGTGGTAGGCGTCCAGGCCTGCTGCCAGATCTCAAGCCCCACCATCTGCGAGGCGCCGGCATAGACGAAGGCGGAGAGGCCCAGGGTCTCGCCGAGCGACAGCCCCTTCTGGGCTGCTGCCGTGCCGAAGGCCAGGGCGAACATGATGAAGCCCGGGAAGGCGGGCAGGGCGGCGCGGGCGCCGTGGCGCAGGCCTGCATAAGAAAAATGAGGGCGGAGAGCGGGGGGCATGAGCGTCATGCTCTGTGCCCTCCCGCATCCCCGCCGTCAATTGGAGATTAGAGGTCCGGGATCGATGATCCGGCTTAGCCGGTGGCGCCGTTTACGAAGGGAGCCACCTCGACCCAGCCCTCGTAGATCATCTTGATCGCCACGTAGAGGATGATCGCCAGGCCAAGATAGGCGATCCAGCGATAGCGCTGGAGCAAGCGGGCGATGTAGGAGGCCGCAATGCCCATGAGGGCAATCGACAGCAGAAGGCCAAAGGCCAGGATGTAGGGATGCTCGCGCGCCGCGCCCGCCACGGCAAGCACGTTGTCGAGGGACATCGAAACGTCTGCGATGACGATCTGCCAGGCTGCCTGAGAGAAGGTCTTGCGCGGGACGCCGCTCGCGATGGTGCCGTCCTTGTCGAGGTCTTCACCCGCCAGAGCCTCTTCTGCCGCATGCTGCTCGGCCTCATGGCCCGTGCGCAGTTCGCGCCACATCTTCCAGCACACCCACAGCAGGAGAATGCCGCCGGCGAGGAGGAGGCCTACGATCTGGAGAAGCTGGGTCGTCAGGAGAGCGAAGATGATGCCCAGGACGGTAGCCGCGAGGACGCCGAGCAGGATCGCCTTGTTGCGCTGCTCCTTGGGGAGACCCGCGGCGGCCAGGCCGATGACGATGGCATTGTCGCCGGCGAGCGCCAGATCGATGCCGATCACCATCAGGAAGGCGACGACCTCGGGTCCAAAATACTGCGAGAGATCAAACATGCAGTGCCTCATATGTCGGTTTGCGGACAGCGCATGCGAAACGTTCAAAGAGACGCATCTGGCATTGCCCTGCCACGGAATTTTTCGAGGCAGGAGCCGAAATGCAGGCAAAACCGTCTGTTTGAACGAACCCAGGCCGCCCTGGTTTTCATCCAGTCCGACATCGCCGCTC
>JAJFBI010000169.1 GCA_020697385.1 Microvirga sp.
ATACTTCTGAGCGTCGCCGAGAAGCAGCGACGGCTGGCAGTTGGGCGTGCAGGAATAGGATTCGCCAGACCCGAGCGGATCGGGCGAGTTTACACGGTGTGAAGTCGGTCACTTATCGCCGACTTCGCAGGGTGCGAACTGACGGAGGGGTGAGCGCTCCGCGCACAAGGGTCGGCTCTGATCAGTGATGCGCGCCGGGGAGGTCGGTCCCTCGCCGCGCCTAAACTGGACACCCTCTGATGAAGGAACAGCAGGTCTGACCGGCAGTTGCCTTGCACATTCCGATGTAGTCGGGCGCGAAGTCGACATTGGAAAGCACATGGGAAGCCGCCGCACGGCATTTTCAAGCGACCCCGACGCTAGAATGTAGGTGCGGCGGAAAATGCTCGCCGCATTTCCGGGTTCAAGAGCAACCGATCGATCCTACTGCCCCTGCGAAATCCCGATTGTAACGCTCGAGGCGCCTCGGCCTACGAACGGGTCCACACTCCATGTGCTCCCGCAAAGCGGCTAAGGCCGAGTTGCGAGGTTGTCGTAGCACCGCGTTGTCGTTGCTAACACTTCCAAACATTTCGCACCTGTCCCCCCAAAGGTGCTCCCGCAAAGCGGCTACCGCCGAGTTGCGAGGGCGAGCAAGGAGCGGGGCCAAGCACCACGATGAGCGGAGCGCCCAGGACCATTGCGCTGTATTCACTGAGACTGGCTAATACCAAGTCTCGGTCCGGCTGACTCATTGAGGGCTTGCCCAAAGCTCGCGCCACCGACGAGCGTGTCATTGCCGAGAAGAGCTGTCTGTGTGTCACTGCCGTCGTCACTCTTAATCAGATCGTCGAAGCCGCTGCCGACATGCGCGGCTTTGATGCCGGTTTCTCGACATGATGGAGCCGCTGGCCTAGGTTTCACCGAGGCTAGACCGGCGGCGAATTCGCCTTCGGCGGCGTTAACGGTTGAAGCTGTGGACCTCGGACCTCTTCTGAGCGAGCGACGCTGATTCTTGGCACGAGCATCGCGCTCCGCCTCAGGCGAATGGCCTCTTGAAGACCGCTGGACGATGAGCGCGACAGCAAACCGAACCGCGTCCCACGCCGTCGATCTCGAAGAGGTGACGCACCGTTACGGCGCGGCTACCGCCGTGGAGGACGTGACGCTCTCCATCCGCGCCGGCGAAATCGTCGCGCTGCTCGGCCCTTCGGGCTGCGGCAAGACCACGCTCTTGCGTGTGATCGCCGGATTCGTGCGGCAGACGGCAGGGCGGGTCTTGGTCGACGGGGCGGGGATCGACGATCTTCCGGCAAACCGCAGAAACGTCGGCATCGTGTTTCAGAACTACGCGCTGTTCCCACACATGAGCGTGGCGGAGAATGTCGCCTACGGGCTTCGGGCGAGAGGCCGCGGTAGAGACGAGGTAAGATCGACGGTCGAGCGATTTCTGGACGTCGTCCGACTCTGCGAACTTCGGGATCGCCTTCCGCGTCAATTGTCGGGTGGCCAGCAGCAACGCGTCGCATTGGCCCGAGCCCTGGCTGTCGAGCCGTCCATTCTGCTGCTCGACGAGCCGTTCAGCGCCTTGGACAAGGGGCTTCGGCTCGACATGCAGATCGAGATCAAGAAGCTTCAGCGCCAATTCGGCCTGACGGCGATTCTCGTCACGCACGACCAGGACGAGGCGATGAGCGTCGCAGATCGCATCGCCGTCATGAACAAGGGCCGCGTCGAGCAATTCGAGGCTTCGGTCGCAGTCTACGACCGCCCGGCGACGCTCTTCGTCAACGGCTTCATCGGGACGACGAATCTGCTCGGCGGCCGCGTATCGTCCTGCTCGAACGGCTGGACCACGATCGCGCTCGACGTCGGCGCGCAAATCGCCGTCTCGACGGATCGCTCCTTCGAGACAGGCAGCCGCGCCGTCTTGTCGGCTCGGCCGGAGCAGCTGGCCTTGTTCCCGGATGCGGCCGATGATCGCTGGCCCGTGCGGGTGGACATGGTGGTGCCGCTCGGCCCGACCTCGATCTACGATCTCGAGATGCCAGGCGGCCAAAGGATCAAGCTGGCCGAACGGCGCATCGGCGCTCCGACCGTGGACGTCGGCGCAATCTATTGCGGACTGCGTCCCGAGGCGCGGCCCGCCTTGTTCGACGTCACCTCGGAAGCAGCAAGGGAGTAGGGAAAATGGCACCTCATTCGATCGGGCGTCGCGCGTTCACGATCGGCGCGGCTGCGGCAAGCGGGCTCGCCTTGACCCGGCCGGCCTGGGCCAAGGGTAGCGTGACCTCCGCGATCTATCCCGGCAGCTGGGACGAGGCCTATCGCGGCATTGTCGCCCCGGCGCTCAAGAGGGCGCACGACATCGATCTCGAGATGCAGCCGCTCTTCGCGGTGGATCAGATCGCTAAAGCCAAGGCGGCGCGGGGCGCGCCGACCTTCGACGTCTTCGTGCTCGACCCGGGGCCTCGCGTCACCGGAATCAATGACGGGCTGTTCGAGACGTTCGATCCGACCAAGCTCGGCAATGCGGGCAAGCTTCCGGCGGGCCTGGCCGACGACAAGGGCACGACGGTCGCGGCGCAGGTCGTCGGCATCGGCTACAACCCGAAGAAGCTGCCGGCGCCGCGCGCCTGGACGGATTTGTTCAAGGAGCCGTTCGTGTCGCGCCTCGGTCTGACGGGGTTCCAGACCACGTTCGGCACGGTCTCGATCATCGAAATCGCCAAGGCGTTCGGAGGCTCCGAGACGAACGTCGAGCCGTTCTTCACCGAGATCAAGAAGGTCCTGCCACAGATCGCCGGGATCGGGGCGCCGGCCGGCATGCCGGGCCTTTTCCAGCAAGGCCAATTCGATGTGATGTACACCAACACCCAGACGGTCGGGACCCTGCGCGGGCGGGGCGTCGACATCGAGTTCGCATCTCCGGAGTCCGGCGCCATCGCCTTCTTCACGACGATGCATCTCGCCAAGGGCGCCGCCGAGCCGGCAAACGCCTACAAGTATCTCGACACGGTGATCGGGAAGGACGTGCAAGAAGCGCTGATGAAAGCGCCCTACTTTCTCGTACCGGTCAACAGGGACGTGCCCCTCGATCCAAGCCTGCCGATGAAGAGCCTCGACGAGATGAGCAAATTCGTCCGGCATGACTGGTCGAAGATCAATCCGCTGCGGGCGAGCTGGATCGAGCGCTTCAACAAAGAAGTCGCGAAGTGACCCCGGCCGCCGCCAGAGCCGGATGCTCCGGCGGCACGCGCTTGCCGCTGCGCCCGGCCGAGTGGCAGCTCGTGCTGCCGCTCGCGCTGGCTTTTGTCGCGTTCTTCGCCGGGCCGCTCTTGATCCTTGCGGTGGTCAGCGCCTTCGACAACGAGCAAATCACGACGGTCGGCTTCGCCATGTGGACGAAGTTCCTCGGCGACCCGTTCTACTGGAAGGTCATCGGCGACACGGTGAAGCTCGGGTTCCTCACGGTCGGAGCGACGCTGCTGGTCGGCTACCCGTTGGCGCTGGTCTATATCGCTTCGGGACCTTGGATGCAGCGCGTCCTGATCTTCGTCGTGATCCTGCCGCTGCTGACCTCCGTCGTGGTGCGCACCTTCGCCTGGATCGTGATCCTCGGACGGGAGGGCGTGATCAACCACGTCGTGCTGTGGCTCGGCTTCGCTCCGGCGCCGCTCAGGCTCTTGCAGACCGAGCTCGGCCTCGTGATCGCGCTGACCCAGATCGAGATGCCGCTGATGCTTCTCCCCTTGCTCAGCGTGCTGGGCCGCATCGATCCCAATCTCCGGGACGCATCGGCGGCGCTCGGGGCCTCGAAGTGGCGCACGCTCTTCCAGGTCACGCTCCCGCTCAGCCTGCCGGGTCTCATCGCCGGCTGCATCCTGGTCTTCGCCAGCTCGACCACCGCCTTCATCTCGCAGTCGATCATCGGGGGCAACCGCCTCGTCTATCTGCCCCTGCTGATCTGGCAGCAGTCGCTCGTCGTCTACAACTGGCCGCTCGCCTCGGTCGCCGCGCTGACGCTGCTGCTATCGGTTAGCGCCGGAATTGTCGCTCTCACCTTGTTCGGGCGACGGGGCATGAGGCATCTCCATGTCTAGGCGTCACAGCCCGAGCGACATGTCCTACACGCTCGTGATCGGGGTGCTGGCCAGCCTGGCGCTCGTCATTCTGGTCGGGCCGGTGCTCGTCGTGCTCCTCACCTCGTTCACCGACAACCGTTCGCTCAAGTTCCCGCCGACCGGCCTGTCGCTGCAATGGTATGCGGAGCTGTTCGATGCGACCCGCTCGCGCCAGATCCATCGCGCCGCCTTGAACAGCCTTGAAGTCGCGGCCTGGTCGACCGGGTTGGCGACGCTGTTCGGCACGATGGCGGCTCTCGCGCTTGCGCGCAGCGAGGCCAGATGGGCGCGGATGCTCGACACGCTCTTCATGTCGCCGATGATCCTTCCCGGCCTCGCCTTCGGCTTGGCGGCGTTGATGTACTTCACCTTCCTGGGCTTCCGGCCGTCGCTGAACCTCATCATGGTGGGCCACGCGATCGTGATCGTGCCGCTCGTCCTGCGCACCACCTCGGCCAGTCTCTCGCAGCTCGATGCGGCGCTGCTCGAAAGCTCCGCGAGCCTTGGGGCAAGCTGGTTCTACACCTTGAGGCGGGTGACCTTGCCGATCATTGCACCCGGCATTTTCGCCGGAGCGTTTCTCGCCTTCATGGCCTCGATTGACAACGTCCCGGTGTCGCTCTTTCTGTCGGGGCCGCGCAGCGACATGTTGCCGATCCGGCTTTGGGGCATGATGGAATCGACGCTCGACGTGCGCGTCGCAGCCGTCTCGGGCGTCTTCATAACGACGGTGATCTGCCTGATGCTGCTGATGGAGCGCGTGGTCGGCCTGACCAAACGCATTCGGGACTGAGGAGGCCTCGATGGAGCTGGTCGTCCAGAAGCTCACCCGGGCCGCCTTCGCCCCCTATGGAGAGGTGATTGCGGCGCCTGAGACGCCCAGCCGCGAGTATTTCGATGCGGGCCTGGCGAGCACGCGGGCCGGAGCCTGGCCGAGCTTGTCGATGGTGCTGAAGGCACCAGTCGACCGCTTGCCGATCGAAGCCGGCCTGCTCGAACGCCATGAGTTCTCCTCCCAGACCTTCGTGCCTCTCGATGTCTCGCGCTGGCTGATCGTCGTCTGTCCGCATGCCTCGGGCGGCGGCCCCGATGCATCGCGCGCCGCGGCCTTCCTCGCCGGCCCCGACCAGGGCGTCACCTACCACATGAACACCTGGCACCACGGGTTGACCGTGCTCGACCGTCCGGCGCGCTTCGCCGTGTTCATGTGGCGCGACGGCACCTCGAGCGACGAGGAGTTCGTGCCCGTCGAGCCGATGACGGTGCGTGAACGCGGCTGATGACGACAACGAGGACATCATGACTTGGCAACCCGAACGCGATTTCGTCGGCTACGGACCCAACCCGCCCGACCCGGAATGGCCGAACGGCGCGCGCCTCGCGATCAACTTCGTCATGAACTACGAGGAGGGGTCCGAGCCTTCCGTGCAGGATGGGGAGGGGCACACCGAGCTCGGCCTCAGCGAGGCGCATGGCCTCAATCAAGGCGTGCGGGGGCGCGACCTCGCCGGCGAAGGCATGTTCGAATACGGCAGCCGCGTCGGTTTCTGGCGGCTGATGCGCCTGTTCCAGGAACGCCACCTGCCGATGACGGTGTTCGGCTGCGCGCTCGCCATCGAACGGAATCCGCTCGCGGCCGAGGCCATCCGCACGTCCGGGTTCGACGTCTGCTGCCACGGCTGGCGCTGGATCAAGCACTTCGAGCTCACCGAAGACGAGGAACGCGACCACATTCGGCGGGCGATCGCCTCGCTGCAGAAGACCGTGGGCGAGCGCCCCTACGGCTGGTACTGCCGCTATGGACCGAGCGTCAACACCCGCCGCCTGGTCGCCGAGGAAGGCGGCTTCCTCTACGATTCCGATTCCTACGCCGACGAGCTCCCGTTCTGGCAATCCGTACGGGGCAAGCCGCATCTCGTGGTGCCCTACTCGCTTACCCACAACGACGGCAAGTATGCCGGCTCGGTCGGCACCTCGGACCAATGGTTCGGTTTCGTCAAGGATGGCTTCGACATGCTCTACAAGGAGGGCGCAAAGCAGCCGAAGATGATGTCGGTCGGCTTGCATATGCGGCTGATCGGACATCCCGCCCGCGCCGTGGGGCTAGAACGGCTGCTCGACTACGTAAAGCAGCACGAGGATGTCTGGGTTACGCGCCGGATCGACATCGCCAGGCACTGGCTAGACAAGCACCCTGCTCGAGAATGAAGTCGATGACGTCGTCGACATGGATAGACGGTATGGCCACGAGCTCAAGCTCATCGATGAGACGATAAGGTGCGCTGCCTCGCCCTCGCAACTCGGTCGTAGCTGCTTTGCGAGAGCACATGACGCTGTGTGGACAGGTGCGTAATGTTCGGAACTGTTAGCCGTGGCTTCTAAGTTGAGCCCGGAATGGGTTATTATTTCTTCGGGTAACACATGGGTAGCCGCAACGCCGATTTTCACTGTTAGCGCCGGCTTGAGCACCCGGCTCACCAACTAAAGGCGGCGGCTTTACGAACAGCGACAACGAGACCAAGTCACCTGGTCGGCTCCGACCCCGGGCCATCGGGCGCCTTGGCGTTCTATTGTCCCGGGCTGTTGCCCGATGGCCAGTGCTTTTGGGTCGCCAATACGCGGCAGGCTGGGCCGAACTGGTTACGCGCTGCGTGGCT
>JAJFBI010000170.1 GCA_020697385.1 Microvirga sp.
GCTACGCTGGAACTCCTCAAGGCGGAGGGAAGGCCCCGTGCCGAACGCCGCCTGGCGAAGGAAGGGTCTTGGAGAGGAGGCGAATCACGACGCCCCCAAACCCTTCATCCGCCAGCGCAGCTTTCGTCGGTCGTAGTAAAAAACCCGTTAAACGGAGGGGGTTGCGGATCAATGCTTATCTTGAAGGCCGAACCTTCCCTTGCGTCATGCCCCAGGGAGCGGGTTCTTCTGCCCTATCGGCACCGGATTTCTGTAATACTCTTGCATATGTTTAAATATATGTTTTATTATTTCGTTACCAAAGGGGATGTGCGCCCGGCACTGAGCCGAAAACAACGGGATAGTGGGGCAAATATGGATCAATACACAATCGGCGCCAAAGCTGGAGATGCAGCGGAGGGTGCAAAGCAGTACACGATCGGAGATCTCGCACGCGAGTTCGGAGTCACCCTTCGCACCCTGCGCTTCTACGAGGATCGGGGCCTTTTGTCCCCCCGCCGGGACGGTACGGCCCGCATTTACGACGCCCGCGACCGCGAGCGCCTCTCCGTCATCCTGAAGGGCAAGCAACTCGGCTTCACTCTGACCGAGATCCGCGCCATGCTGGCCGAGGAGCGCTCTGGCAGCGGCCCGGCCATGAACCTCAGGCTGTCGCTCGACCAGATCGAGGACCAGATCCTTCATCTCGAGCAGCAGAAGAAGGAAATCGAGGAAGCTCTTGCCGAACTCCAGGCTCGCCGCTCCGGCATGGCTGCCGCGGCCTGACCGTCACGCTCTAACCAACTCTTTGCAACAAGCCCTCTAGCACTAGGCTGCACGCCTCGATGCCGGAGGGCTTTTCTTTTGTCCATGTGAGACCGCGGCGGGAAGGCTCAAGAGCGCCATGAGCCTCTCTTCGCAGGGTTTCATCACCGTCTATCCCTCGAAAGATTTAACGCCACGCCTCTTCCAAATGCGGCTAGATAGTTTATATGTGAACTATCTACTTGGCCGGCGCGCTTCCGCATGGGAAGATCAAGCCGGCAACCGATCTGGGAGACATCCGAATGCCGGTCTACAAGGCCCCCGTCGAAGACGTCATGTTTCTTCTAAACGACGTGTTCCCGATTGAGCGCTACAACAACCTGCCGGGGTTCGCTGATGCGACGTCCGACACGGCGGAGGCGATCCTCGCCGAGGGCGCCAAGCTGTGCGAGGAGGTGTTCGCCCCCCTGAACCTCTCCGGCGATCAGGAAGGCTGCACCCGCAACCCGGACGGATCGGTAACCACGCCCAAAGGCTTCAAGCAGGCCTATGAGGCATACGCCGCCGGCGGCTGGATGGGTCTCGCCGCGCCTGAGGAGTTCGGCGGGCAGGGGCTTCCTTCGGTCCTCAACACCATCATGCAGGAATTCGTCTCCTCGTCGAACCTGGCGCTCGGCATGTATCCGGGCCTGACTCAAGGAGCGATTGCGGCGCTGATCGAGCATGGCACCGAGGAGCAGAAGAAAACCTATCTGCCGAAGATGATCGAGGGCACATGGACCGGCACCATGAACCTCACCGAGCCCCATTGCGGCACGGATCTGGGCCTGCTCAAGACCAAGGCCGTGCCGAACGGCGACGGCTCCTATGCGATTTCCGGCACCAAGATCTTCATCTCCGCCGGCGAGCACGACATGGCGGAGAACATCGTCCATCTGGTGCTCGCCCGCATCGAGGGCGCGCCTCAAGGCACCAAGGGCATCTCGCTCTTCGTGGTGCCGAAGGTTCTCGTGAACCAGGATGGCTCGCTGGGCGAGCGCAACGGCGTCTCCTGCGGCTCCCTTGAGCACAAGATGGGCATTCACGGCAACGCCACCGCCGTCATGAACTATGATGGCGCCAAGGGCTGGCTCGTCGGCCAGGAAAACCGCGGCCTCAACGCCATGTTCGTGATGATGAACGAGGCGCGTCTGGCTGTGGGCGTGCAGGGGCTCGCACAGTCCGAGGTCGCCTACCAGAATGCGGTGGCCTATGCGAAGGACCGCCTCCAGGGCCGTTCGCTCACCGGCGCGAAATTTCCCGACAAGCCCGCCGATCCGATCATCGTTCATCCGGACGTGCGCCGCACGCTTCTTTCCATCAAGGCGTTCAACGAGGCCGGCCGCGCCTTCATCGTCTGGACAGGTCTGAACAGCGACATCGCGCACCGCTCCTCCGACGAGGCGCAGCGTCAGGTCGCCGAGGATTACATGGGCCTCATGACGCCGGTGGCGAAGGGTGTGCTCACCGATCTCGGCTTCGACAACGCCGTGAAGGCGCAGCAGATGTTCGGCGGCCACGGGTACATTGAGGAATGGGGCATGTCGCAGTTCGTGCGCGATGCCCGCATCGCCATGATCTACGAGGGCGCCAACGGTATCCAGGCCATGGACCTCGTGGGCCGCAAGCTCGGCAAGGATGGCGGACGCGCGGTCATGACCTTCTTCAACGAGGTCGGCGCCTTCTGCCAAGAGAACGCCGGCGACGAGAACCTGAAGGCGTACATCGCCCCGCTGCAGCAGGGCCTGGGCCATCTGCAGCAGGCCACCATGTGGTTCATGCAGAACGCCATGGCGAAGCCCGACAATGCCGGCGCCGGCGCCACCGACTACATGCACCTCTTCGGTCTCGTGGTGCTCGGCTACATGTGGGCCAAGATGGCCAAGGCCGCTCAAGGCAAGAAGGCTCAAGGCAACGGCGTCGCCGAGAAGATGGACGCCAAACTGCTCACCGGCCGCTTCTTCATGGAGCGCATGATGCCCGAGACCGCCACGCGTCTGGCCCTCATCACCACGGGCTCGGACACGACCATGGCGATGCCGGTGGAAGCGTTCTAAAGATGAGCGTCATCCCGGCCGAAGAGCCGGGATCGCAGGACGAGTGAAGCGTTTCTTTCTGCTAACGATCCCGGGTTCTGCTCCGCAGCTCCGGGATGACACATGATTGCTCTGGGAGGCCTCCATGGCTGAAGCCTATATCTACGACGCCGTTCGCACACCGCGCGGGCGCGGCAAGCCGGACGGTTCGCTGCACGAGGTTCCAGCGGTGGACCTCGCCGTCACCGCGCTCGACGCCATCCGCCGCCGCAACGATCTCGACCCCAAGCTGGTCGAGGACGTGGTGCTCGGCTGCGTCGATCCGGTGGGCGAGGCCGGTGGTGACATCGCCCGTGCGGCTGCGCTGAAGGCGGGCTATGGCAAGGAAGTGCCGGGCGTCCAGATCAACCGCTTCTGCGCCTCGGGCCTCGATGCCGTTGCACTGGCGGCCGCGCAGGTCATGGCGGGCATGAAGGACATCACCATCGGCGGCGGCGTCGAGTCCATGAGCCGCATCGGGATGGGCGCGTCGGGCGGCGCGTGGCCGGTCGATCCGGGGATCGCCATCGACAACTACTTCCTGCCGCAGGGCATCTCGGCGGATCTCATCGCGACGAAGTATGGCTTCTCCCGCGACGATGTCGACGCCTATGCGGTCGAGTCGCAGAAGCGCGCCGGCAAAGCCTGGGACGAGGGACGCTTCGCCAAGTCCGTCGTTCCGGTGAAGGACATCAACGGCCTCACGATCCTGGCGAAGGACGAGCACATGCGGCCGCAGACCGACATGCAGTCTCTCGGCCAGCTCAAGGCCGCCTTCGTGCAGATGGGCGAGATGGGCGGCTTCGACGCGGTGGCGATTGCGGCCCACCCGGACGTGGAGTTCGTCAACCACGTGCATCACGCTGGCAACTCCTCGGGCATCGTCGACGGTGCCGCAGCCGTTCTCGTCGGCAACAAGGAGGGCGGCACGAAGGCGGGCCTTAAAGCCCGCGCGCGCATCAAGGGCTTTGCCTCCATCGGGTCCGATCTCGCGCTCATGCTCACCGGGCCCATCGACGTGTCGGAACTGGCATTGCGCAAGGCCGGCATGACCAAGGACGACATCGACCTCTTCGAGATCAACGAGGCTTTCTCGTCCGTGGTGCTGCGCTACATCCAGGCGATGGATCTCGATCCGGCGAAGGTCAACGTGAATGGCGGCGCCATCGCCATGGGTCATCCGCTCGGCGCCACCGGTGCCATGATCCTCGGCACGGTGCTCGATGAGCTGGAGCGCACCAACAAGCAGACGGCCCTTGTCACCCTGTGCGTGGCCGCCGGCATGGGTACGGCCGCGATCATCGAGCGGGTTTGAAGAAACGCAATGCAAGCATCCTCATCCTGAGGAGGCGCGAAGCGCCGTCTCGAAGGACGAGGATGCGGATCCAGAGCAGACTGGACCATCCTTCGAGACGCCCGCTTGAGGCGGGCTCCTCAGGATGAGGTCCGATGGAGGATAAGATGAACTTCACCAATTTCCGCTTCGAGACCGATGCCGACGGCATTGCCCTCGCCACCTGGGACATGCCGGGCCGCTCCATGAACGTCATCACCCCCGAGGTGATGGGTGAATTGGAACAGATCATCGAGACGGTCGTGGGCGACGAGGCCATCAAGGGCTGCGTGATCACCTCCGGCAAGGAGGCGTTCTCGGGCGGTGCGGACCTCACCATGCTCCAGGGTCTGGGCACCGAGTATGCCAAGCTCGCGAAGCAGAAGGGCGAGGAGGCTGCCATGCAGTTCTTCTTCGATGAATCGCGCAAGCTTTCGCTGCTCTATCGCCGTCTCGAGACCTGCGGCAAGCCGTTTGCGGCGGCCGTACATGGCGTGTGCCTCGGCGGCGCTTTCGAACTCGCGCTCGCCTGCCATTTCCGCGTGCTGTCGGATGTGGATTCCACCCGCGTCGGTCTGCCCGAGGTGAAGGTGGGTCTCTTCCCCGGCGCCGGCGGCACGCAGCGCGTGGCGCGCCTCATGCAGACGGGCGATGCCCTGCAGATGCTGTTCAAGGGCGAGCAGATCCGCCCGCTCATGGCGCGCAACATGGGTCTCGTTCATGCCGTCGCGCCGCGCGAAGGGATCGTGCAGGCCGCGAAGGACTGGATCAAGCAGGGTGGCTCCGCCGTCGCGCCCTGGGACCAGAAGGGCTACAAGCTGCCCTCCAACAAGGTGTTCTCCGCCGCCGGCATGCAGATCTGGCCGCCGGCGAACGCCATCTATCGCCGCGAGACGCAGGACAATTACCCGGCGATTCGGGCGATCCTGGAATCCGTCTATCAGGGCCTCCAGCTGCCGATGGATCTGGCTCTGAAAGTGGAGTCGCGCTGGTTCGCCAAGATCCTGCGCTCGAAGGAGGCGGCGGCGATGATCCGCACGCTCTTTATTTCCATGCAGGATCTGAACAAGGGCGCGCGCCGTCCGAAGGATGTGCCGCCGACAACCCTGAAGAAGGTCGGCGTCATCGGCGCGGGCTTCATGGGCGCGAGCGTGGCCTATGTCACGGCCAATGCGGGCCTCGAGGTCGTGCTTATCGACCGCGATGTGGAAGCGGCTGAAAAGGGCAAGGCGCATTCGCACAAGCTCATGAGCGATCAGGTCATGAAGGGCCGCGCCAAGACGGCGGATCGCGATGCCCTGCTCGCCCGCATCACCGCGTCTGCCGACTACAATGATCTGAAGGATTGCGATCTCGTCATCGAGGCGGTGTTCGAGGATCCGAAGGTGAAGGCCGAGGTGATCGGGAAGGTCGAGGCGGCGATCCGCCCGGATTGCATCTTCGCCTCCAACACCTCGACCCTGCCGATTTCGGGACTCGCTCAGCAATCAAAGCAGCCTAACCAGTTCATCGGCATCCACTTCTTCTCGCCGGTCGAGAAGATGATGCTGGTCGAAATCATCATGGGCAAGGAAACGGGCGACAGGGCGCTCGCCACCGCGCTCGATTACGTGCGCCTGATCAAGAAGACACCCATCGTCGTCAACGATTCCCGCGGCTTCTTCGCCAACCGCTGCGTGCTCGCCTACATCCTCGAAGGCCACCTCATGCTTACCGAGGGCGTGCCGGCCACGATGATCGAGCAGGCCGGCAAGCAGGCCGGCATGCCGGTTGGTCCCCTGTCGCTCAACGATGAGGTCGGGGTCGATCTCGGCCTCAAGATCCTGCGCGCCACCAAGGCGCAGCTGGGTGATGCAGCGATCATTCCGGCGCAGGAGCAACTGCTCACCACGCTGGTGGAGAAGGAGGGCCGCTTCGGCCGCAAGAACCGCAAGGGCTTCTACGATTATCCGGAAGGCGGCCAGAAGCGTCTCTGGCCCGGCCTCAAGGACCTGCAGGTGAACCCGGCCGTCGCCGAACTCATCGACATGGACGAGTTGAAGCAGCGCCTGCTTGTCACGCAGGCGCTGGAGGCGGCCCGCACGGTCGAGGAGGGCGTGGTCACCGATCCGCGCGAGGCGGACGTGGGCTCGATCCTCGGCTTCGGCTTCGCGCCCTACACGGGCGGCGCGCTGTCCTACATCGACTTCATGGGTGCGAAGGCTTTCGTGGAATTGTGCCGGAAGCTCCAGGCCAAGCATGGTGACCGCTTCACGCCGCCGCAGCTGCTTGTCGACATGGCAGCAGGCGGCGAGACCTTCTACGGACGGGCGGCTGCCAAGAAGGCGGCGTAAAAGGAACGGTCATCCCAAGGCTGCGCAGCAGAACCCGGGATCGACAGCCGAGAATGGCGCCACATTCTTGGAGCGATCCCGGATCTCCGCTGTGCTCCGTCCGTGATGACGGAAGGTGTCCTCCTCGGTAGTTGGAAAAACACAAAGGAAGAGCCCCATGAAACCGCACTTCGCCATGATGGCGGACTACAATGCTTGGTGCAACGAGCGCCTCTATGAGATCGCCGCACAATTTACCGCGCGGATCGCGGGGCGTTCTTCAAGTCGGTGCACGGCACGCTCAACCATATCCTCGTTGCCGACCGCATCTGGATGAGGCGCTTCACCGGCGAGGGAGAGACGCCGAACCGCCTCGACGCCATTCTGTTCGAGAGCTTCGCCGAGCTTCGTGCTGCGCGCGAGAAGGAGGATGCGCGGATCGTCGCCTATATCGACCGCCTGTCTGACGCCGATTTCATGGGGCGCTTCCGCTATCGCACGATCACGAACCCGACCGATATCGAGCAGCCTCTGGCGCCGGCCCTGATGCATTTCTTCAACCACCAGACCCACCATCGCGGGCAGGTTCACTGCCTGCTGACGGGCCTCAGTCGCGAGGCGCCATCCCTCGACCTTATGCTGTTCCAGCGCCAGACCGGGATCGGCCTCACATGAACCTATGGCTGCGTCTCCTTCACCTGATCATCGCCTCGTTTGCGCGGCCGAAGCTCGATCCGGTGCGGGACGTATCGCGCCTTGCCTTCCGCGTCTGGCCGCATGACCTCGACACGTCGCTGCACATGAACAACGGGCGCTACTGGACCCTCATGGATCTCGGGCGCACCGACATGATGATCCGCTCAGGCCTGTGGCGGCCCATCCTCAAGAAGGGCTGGGTGCCCGTGGTGGGCTCGGCGCAGATCCGGTTCCGGCGCGAGCTGAGACCGTTTCGCGCCTTCATCCTGGAGACCCGCATCCTCACCTGGTCAGACAGCCATGTCGTGATGGAGCATCGTGTGATGTCGCAGGCCAAGGATGGTAGCCCTGTTCTCAACGCCATCGCCCTCGTGAGGGCCGGGCTTTACGACCGAAAGGAGAGGCGTTTCGTCCCCATGGAGCGCCTCCTGGCTGAAATCGACATCGAGGCCAGGGCGCCGGCGGCCGCTCCCGAGGTCGAGGCCTTTCTCAGGGCAGAAGAGACATTGAAGAGCGCGGCCTGATGGTCCAAGCTGGAGCATCG
>JAJFBI010000171.1 GCA_020697385.1 Microvirga sp.
TCGAGAACTTCTTCGGCGACGCCGGCGGCGGACGGGGCCGTGGTCGCAGCGCCGGTGGGCGCGAGCGCGGCGCCGACATGCGCTACAATCTCGAGATCAGCCTCGACGAGGCCTTCCACGGCAAGAACGCCGAACTCAGGATTCCCACCTCCGTCACCTGCGAGGCCTGCACGGGATCTGGCGCGAAGCCGGGCTCGAAGCCCAAGGCCTGCCCCACCTGCGGCGGCGCCGGCCGGGTGCGGGCGACGCAAGGGTTCTTCTCCATCGAGCGCACCTGCCCCAATTGCCATGGGCGCGGCGAGGTTATCGACGACCCCTGCGCCTCCTGCGGCGGCGCGGGCCGCGTCACCCGCGAGCGCACGCTCTCGGTCAACATCCCGGCGGGCGTCGAGGACGGCACGCGCATCCGCCTTGCAGGCGAAGGCGAGGCCGGCCTGCGCGGCGGGCCCGCGGGCGACCTCTACATCTTCCTGTCGATCAAGCCGCACCCGTTCTTCCAGCGAGACGGCGCGGACCTGTTCTGCCGCGTGCCGATCTCCATGGTGACGGCGGCGATCGGCGGCGAGTTCAATGTGCCGACGCTCGGCGGCTCCGAAGCGCTCGTGAAGGTGCCCGAGGGCACCCAGACCGGCAAGCAGTTCCGCCTGCGCGGCAAGGGCATGCCGGTGCTGCGTACGCGCGATGTGGGCGACCTCTACATCCAGGTTGTTGTGGAAACCCCGCAGAAGCTTACCAAGCGCCAGCGCGAGCTCCTGATGGAGTTCGACCAGGAGTGCTCCAAGGAAAACCACCCGGAAAGTTCGGGATTTTTCTCGCGATTCCGTGAGTTTCTCGACGGTCTGGGCGGATCAACTTAACTTGACGGTCGTTTTCAGCGCATCGTGCGGAAAAAGTGGATCCGGTTTTTCCGCTCTAGACGATGCGCTGCTTAAGAAGATAAGCATCGGATCAATCCCAAAAGTGCCTTCCACTTTCGGGATTGATCCGATGCCTAGGTTCTAAACAGCCAGAATGATCTGCAGGATCGAGGGGACAGCTTCAGTGCTTCAGTCGTTTCAACGGCCCACGGCCCGAAAAATTCCCCTCAAGAAGGACCGCTTTCAGGATGAGGCGCGCTTCCTGCGCTCCTGGCTCGAACGGCCGCTGGTCATGGGAGCCGTCACCCCATCCGGCAAGATCCTGGCCCGGACCATGGCGTCCTATGTGGACCCGCGCATTCCCGGCCCCGTCATCGAGCTCGGTCCCGGCACCGGCCCGGTGACCGATGCCCTGATCCGCCGGGGCGTGGCCCAGGACCGGCTGGTCCTCATCGAGTACAATCCCGACTTCTGCCGGCTGCTGAAGCGCCGTTTCCCCAAGGCGACGATCATACAGGGCGATGCCTACGATCTGAAAGAGACGCTCTCCGGCATCCTGGCGGAGCCTGCGGCCGCCACCGTGTCGAGCCTTCCGCTCTTCACCAAGCCCATGGACCAGCGCCTGGATCTCATGGAGACCGCCCAGGAGCTCATGCACCCGGACGCGCCCTTCATCCAGTTCACCTATGCTGTGGTGCCGCCGATCCCTGCGCGCTCGGACAGCTACAGCGCCCGTGCCTCCAACCGGATCTGGCGCAACCTGCCCCCGGCCCGCGTCTGGGTCTACAATAAGGTCAACAAGCCATGAGCGCCGCGATGTCCCTTCCGACCAATCCCGTTTCCGAAGGCGACATTCGCGACAGGCTCATCATTGGTCTCGACGTTCCGTCCGTCGAAGAGGCCCGCTCCATTGTGACGCGTATCGGCGATGCCGGCACCTTCTACAAGATCGGCTACCAGCTGGCTTATGCCGGCGGCTTCGAGTTCGCCCGCGAGTTGATCGGCCAGGGCAAGAAGGTCTTTCTGGACCTGAAGCTTCACGACATCGGCAATACGGTGGAGGAAGGCGTGCGCTCGGTGGCGCGCCTCGGCGCCACGTTCCTCACGGTCCATGCCTATCCGCAGACCATGCGTGCGGCAGTGGCCGGAAAGGCAGGATCCGATCTGAAGATCCTCGCCGTGACGGTGCTCACATCCTACGACGACAACGACCTCGTCGAGGCAGGCTATGCCCCCGTTCCGGCGGCGGAACTCGTGGCGCGTCGCGCGGAGCAGGCCCGCGATACCGGCATCGATGGCATCGTCTGCGCCGCCACGGAGGCGCAGCGCGTGCGCGGCATCGTCGGCCGCAACCGACTGATCGTCACGCCCGGCATCCGCCCGGCCGGCGCAGAGGCCGGGGACCAGAAGCGCATCGTCACGCCGGCGGAAGCCATCCGGCTTGGCGCCAACCACCTCGTGGTCGCCCGCCCCATCGTGAAGGCCGCCGATCCGCGCGCGGCAGCACAAGCCATCGTCCGTGAGATCGCCGACGCCTGAGACACCCGATGCTGGCTCGCCTACTTCTTGCGTGCTCCTGCCTGCTCGCGCTCGCCGGCGCAGCCCAGGCCGACACCTGCACCCTCGTCGTCGAGCTTGAGACCGGCCGCGTGTTGAAGCGGGAGGGCGATTGCGAGCGCCGCAGCAGCCCGGCCTCCACCTTCAAGGTCCCGTTGAGCGTGATGGGCTATGATGCCGGCATCCTCAAGGACGAGGATGAGCCTGCCTGGCCCTACAAGCCTGAATACAAGGCCTGGAACGAGGCCTGGCGGAAAACCACGACGCCGCGCTCCTGGCTGAAGGATTCCGTGCTCTGGTACTCGCACGTCTTGACCCGAGACCTCGGCGCGCAGCGCTTCAAACGTTATGTCGAAGGCTTCGGCTATGGCAATCGCGATGTCAGCGGCGACAAAGGCAAGGAGAACGGTCTGACCCGCGCATGGTTGAGCGCCTCCTCGCTGCAGATCTCGCCTGTGGAGCAGATCGCTTTCATGAGCAGGCTCCTGAAGCGCGAACTGCCGGTCTCGGACAAGGCCCGTGACAGGACGCTCGCGATCATGCCGGGTTTCTCGCTGCCCGATGGCTGGACGGCCTATGGCAAGACCGGCACGGGCTTTCAGCCTTTGCGGGACGGAACGTTCGACCGCTCCCGCCAGTTCGGCTGGTTCGTCGGCTGGGCGCAGAAGGGTGAGCGCAGGATCCTGTTCGCGCGGCTGATCCGCGACGAACGCAAGGAACGCTCCGTGGCGAGCTTCCGCGCCCGCGACAGCCTGCTGGCGGACCTGCCGGCTCTCCTGGCCGATTGATCGTCATCGGAAAACCCATTCCAACGGCTTGACGCTAGGGCCTCCCTGGCGTTCGCTGCGTCACATGAAATCTCAAAGGAGCACCTGATGTCCAAAGGCTATGTCATTGCCCGCGTCACCGTCACCAACCCCGAGGCCTATGCGGAATACGCCAAGGGCGCCACGGAGGCCATCCGTCAATATGGCGGCCGTCCCCTGGTGCGCGGCGGCGCCTATGAGGCGCTCGAGGGCGAGGCGCGCCCGCGCAACGTGGTGATCGAGTTCGACTCGGTCGAGCAGGCCAGGACCTATTACAACTCGCCCGAATACCAGGCGGCCAAGGCCAAGCGCGACGGCGCCTGCGTGGCCGAATTCGTGCTCGTGGAAGGAGCTTGAACGATGAAGGGCTATTGGATCGGCCGCGTCGACGTCTCAAACCCGGAAGCCTACCAGAACTACGTGAAGGCCAATGCGGTGCCTTTCGCCAAGTACGGCGCCCGCTTCCTGGTGCGCGGCGGTGCGTATCGGACAGCCGAGGGCGAGGCGCGGGCCCGCAACGTGGTGATCGAGTTCCCGACCTATCAGGCGGCGCTGGAGTGCTGGGATTCGCCGGAATACCAGGCCGCCAAGGCCGAGCGCGACGGCCACGCGGTCGCGGATATCATCATCATCGAAGGCTACGAGGGTCCGCAGCCGGGGTAATAGGGACAAGTTACTATCACTGTCATTCCGGGGCGCCGGAGGCGAGCCCGGAATCCATAACCTCTGACGATGCAGAATGAGGAGCAACGCGGCTCATCCTTTTTGGAGGCGGCGTGGTTATGGATTCCGGGCTCCGCTGCGCGGCCCCGGAATGACAGAGATTTGTAACTCAGCGGCAGGGCGAGATCCCCATCTCCCCCGCTTCTCAGTCTACCTCGCACCCGCTATACCCTGCACCTGAGACAACAGGAGAACGGCCATGAGCGAGATGCGACTTGTCGTGGTGGGCGCCGCCGGACGCATGGGGCGCATGCTGATCAAGGCCGTGGCCGAAACAGAGGGCTGCGCGCTGGTCGGAGCCATCGAACGGGAGGGCTCCCCCACTCTCGGTCAGGATGCGGGGCTTCTCGCGGGCACCGGGCTGCTCGACGTGGACGTGACGGACGATCCCCTGCCCGTTTTCGCCCAGGCTGACGGCGTTCTCGATTTCACGGCCCCTGCCGCCACCACGGCCTTCGCGGCGCTCGCCGCCCAGGCCCGCATCGTCCACGTGATCGGCACCACCGGCTTGGCAGAAGACGACTTCACCAAGCTGGAGGCAGCGGCGCGACATGCGCGCATCGTCCAGTCCGGCAACATGTCGCTTGGCGTCAACCTGCTCGCTGCTCTCGTGCGCAAGGCGGCAGCAACCCTGGGTGAGGACTTCGACATCGAGGTTTTGGAAATGCATCACCGCATGAAGGTGGATGCACCTTCGGGAACGGCGCTCCTGCTCGGCGAAGCGGCAGCGGAGGGACGGAAGATCTCCTTGAAGGAGCGCTCCGTGCGCAGCCGCGACGGGCATACCGGCGCGCGCAATCCTGGCGATATCGGCTTTGCGACCCTGCGCGGCGGCACCGTGATCGGCGAGCATTCGGTGATCTTCGCAGGCAGTGGCGAGCGCCTGGAACTGGCGCACCGGGCCGAGGACCGGGGCCTCTTCGCCCGCGGCGCCGTGAGGGCCGCGCTTTGGGGCTTCGACAAGAAGCCGGGCTATTACACCATGGCCCATGTCCTTGGCCTCGATCAGCTCTAAAACCTTCTCACATCTCACCGACATCGGAGACACGACGATATGGATCGCCTTCTTGTGCTTGCCCGTCACGGCCAGAGCGAATGGAACCTCAAGAACCTGTTCACCGGCTGGAAGGATCCGGGCCTGACCGATCTCGGCGTCCAGGAAGCCCGCACTGCCGGTCAGCGGCTCAAGGAAATGGGCGTTCAGTTCGACGTGGCCTTCACGTCGGATCTCTCCCGTGCACAGCGCACCTGCAAGCTGATCCTCGAAGAGATCGGCCAGCCCGATCTCAAGACCATCGCCGATCAGGCCCTGAACGAGCGCGATTACGGCGACCTCGCCGGCCTCAACAAGGACGATGCCCGCGCCCGCTGGGGCGAGGAGCAGGTTCATCTCTGGCGCCGCTCCTACGACGTGCCGCCTCCCGGCGGCGAGAGCCTGAAGGACACGGTCGCCCGCGTGCTGCCCTACTACATCCGCGAGATCCTGCCCCGCACGATGCGCGGCGAGCGCGTGCTCGTGGCCGCTCATGGCAATTCCCTGCGCGCCCTCGTGATGGTGCTCGACGGCCTGACCTCCGAGACGATCCCTGGCCTCGAGCTCGCGACCGGCATTCCGCTGGTCTACAGGCTCAACGAGGACACGACGGTCGCCAGCAAGAAGGTGCTGGAGGGGTAAGAAACACTACTGTCATTCCGGGGCCGCGGAGCGGAGCCCGGAATCCATAACCGCTAACATTGCAGATAGAAGCACAACGCTGCTCGCTTCTTCTTGAGACGTCGTGTTTATGGATTCCGGGCTCGGCCTGTGGCCGCCCCGGAATGACAGTGAGGTGCAAAATAAGCCCATGTCGTCTATCACCCTCGCTCCCGGCCTCGTCTATTATCCAGACTACCTCGATCGGCCTGCGCAGGACCAACTGCTCCAGTCGCTGCGCGAGATCACGAAGGCCGCGCCCCTCTTCACGCCACGCATGCCGCGCACGGGAAAACCGTTCTCCGTGCGCATGACCAATTGCGGGCGGCTGGGCTGGGTGTCGGATGTGCAGGGCTATCGCTATCAGCCGACGCATCCCGAGACGGGCGAGCCATGGCCCGCCATGCCGGAACAGGTTCTGCGGGCTTGGCAGGAGTTGAGCGGCTATTCGCGCCCTCCTGATGCCTGCCTGATCAACTTCTACGAACCGAGCGCCCGCATGGGTATGCACCAGGACAAGGACGAGGAGGCGTTCGATGCGCCTGTGGTCTCCCTGTCGCTGGGCGACACCGCCCTGTTCCGCTATGGCGGCCTGGAACGCAAGGATCCGACGAAATCGATCAAGCTCCGCTCCGGTGACGCGATCGTGTTCGGCGGTCCTGCACGGTTGATCTATCATGGCATCGACCGGCTGACGCCAGGCAGCTCGGATCTGCTGCCGCAGGGTGGGCGCCTCAATCTCACCTTGCGCAAGGTGGAAAAGACGCTCTGAGCATCGTGTGGACCGGAAAACCGGTTCCCACTTTTCCGCACGATGCGGTAGCCTCTGCTACACCACGACCTGCACGTTTCCTGGAGGGGCATACCCATGAAAGCTTTTGCAGCCGCTGCCTTGGGCTTTGCCCTCGCGGTTCAGGCCGCTCTCGCGGCCGAGCCCGTGTTTCCGCCCGCCTCGCGGATCGGCATCGTGCCGCCGCAGGACATGGCCGTGTCGCGGCGCTTCAGCGGCTTCGAGAACGAGGAGAAGGCCGCCGCCATCAACCTCGTGGAGATGCCCGCGCAGGCCTATGAGCAGCTGGTCAAGGGCTTCACCA
>JAJFBI010000172.1 GCA_020697385.1 Microvirga sp.
GGGCTTAAAAGGGCGCTCATCTTCGCCCGCCCGATTGCAAGCAGAACAGGCCGACCTCGTGAAAAAAGTCTTCGTCAAATCCTATGGCTGCCAGATGAATGTCTATGACGCCGAGCGCATGGCCGACATGCTGGCGTCCGAGGGCTACAGCGAAACCAAGGCCATGGAGGAGGCGGACCTCGTCATCCTCAACACCTGCCACATCCGCGAGAAGGCCGCCGAGAAGGTCTATTCCGAGCTCGGCCGCGTGCGCGAGCTGAAAAACGAGCGCGAGGCCGCCGGTCAGGAGACAAAGGTCGTGGTCGCCGGATGCGTCGCGCAGGCCGAAGGCAAGGAGATCCTCCGTCGTGCGCCCGCCGTCGATGTTGTGGTGGGTCCGCAGAACTACCACAACCTGCCGAGCCTCTTGAAGAAGCCGCGTTTCGAGCGCGTCGTCGACACGGAATTCCCCATCGAGGACAAGTTCGACCACCTGCCCAAACCCTCGAAGGCGGCGATCCGCAATCGGGGCGTGTCGGCGTTCCTCACCATCCAGGAAGGCTGCGACAAGTTCTGCACCTTCTGCGTGGTGCCCTACACCCGCGGCGCCGAGGTCTCGCGTCCTGTGGCCAAGATCCTGGACGAGGCCTTGCGTCTCGCCGATGCTGGCGTGCGCGAGCTGACCCTCATCGGCCAGAACGTGAATGCCTATCACGGCGAGGGGCCCGACGGTGCCGTGTGGTCGCTTGGCCGCCTGCTGCATCGCCTGGCCGAGATCCCCGGCATCGCACGGCTTCGCTACATGACGAGTCACCCGCGCGACATGGACGACGAGCTGATTGCCGCCCATCGCGACTTGGCCGCCGTGATGCCCTATCTGCATCTGCCCGTGCAGTCCGGCTCCGACCGCATTCTCGACGCCATGAACCGCCGACATACGGGCGACGAGTACCGCCGCCTGATCGAGCGCATTCGCAAGGCCCAGCCCGATCTGGCACTCTCCTCCGATTTCATCGTGGGCTTTCCCGGCGAGACGGATGCGGAGTTCGAGGACACCATGCGGCTCGTGGCCGATGTGGGCTTTGCCAGCTCGTTTTCGTTCAAGTACAGCCCCCGCCCCGGCACGCCTGCGGCCGATATCGAAACCCAGGTCTCCGAGGCCGTGAAAGCCGAGCGTCTGGCGCGGCTGCAGAATCTGCTCGAAACGCAACGGCAGGCCTTCAATCACGGAACCGTCGGGCGGACCCTCGACGTTCTCTTGGAGAAGCCGGGTCGTCACCCGGGCCAGATGGCCGGCAAGTCGCCCTACCTGCAGCCCGTGCAGTTTGAGAGCGACCGTCATACCGTCGGCGAGATCGTGACGGTGCGGATCATGCGAGCAGGCTCGAACAGCCTGTTCGGGGAATGGATCGGACCCGGCAGCCAGGCCGCGGCCTAGTCGATAACCCGGTAAGACCCCATATTCGTCTGCCGCAACGCCTGCGGCAGAGATTCAGAGGAGAGGCATTTGAGCCCAGCGGACAACGCGACCGCACGTGCACAAAAGGGACGGAACCCCGGGGGCTTGCATCCGGGTGTCGTCGAAGAGGCCGAAATCATCCTCACCTTCGAGGACAACCGCCTCGCCAGCCTCGTTTTCGGCCAATACGACCAGAACCTCGCCCATCTGGAGCGCCGTCTCGACGTGACGGCCATCGCCAACGGCAACCGGGTTACCGTGAAGGGCACGCCCGAAGCCTCCGAGATGGCCCGTCGCGTTCTGGAAGGCCTCTACGAGCGCGCCCGCCAGGGCGGAGCCCTTGGGACCGGCGACGTGGACGGCGCCATAGAGGAGAGCACCCTTCAGGGCAGCCTCTTCCCGGCGGCCCAGGAACAGCCCGCTCCTGGCCTCACGGCCTTCGACCAGATCTCCACGCGCCGGCGTGGAGCGGTGCGCGCCCGCAACGCCGCGCAGAACACCTATATCAAGGCGCTCAAGACCAACGAGCTCGTCTTCGCCGAGGGCCCGGCTGGCACGGGCAAGACCTGGCTCGCCGTGGGCTATGCCGTCTCGCTGCTGGAAGCCGGACAGGTGGACCGGCTGATCATCTCCCGTCCGGCCGTGGAAGCGGGCGAGCGCCTCGGCTTCCTGCCCGGCGACATGCGCGAGAAGGTCGATCCCTATCTTCGTCCGATCTACGACGCGCTCTACGACTTCATGGAAGCGCGCCACGTGGACCGGGGTTTGCAGACCGGCATGATCGAGATCGCGCCGCTCGCCTTCATGCGCGGCCGCACGCTCACCAATGCCTTGGTGCTCCTCGATGAAGCGCAGAACACCACCACGATGCAGATGAAGATGTTCCTGACCCGCCTCGGCGAGGGCTCGCGCATGATCATCACCGGCGACCCCTCGCAGATCGACCTGCCGCCCGGCCAGAAATCGGGTCTCGTCGAGGCTGTGCGCATCCTGGACGGGGTGGAAGGCATCACCCGCGTGACCTTCAAGGAAGCCGACGTGGTGCGCCACGACCTCGTGCGCCGCATCGTGACTGCCTACGACAAGGCTGCCCGCGAGGCCCCGCCGGAGCCGCCGCGCCAGGATTATCGGGACCGCAGGCCGTGATCACCCTCGACATCATGATCGAGGCGGGCGACTGGAGCCGCCTCGAAGACGCAGAGGCCCTGGCCCAGAAGGCTGCCGAGGCCGCGCTCGCCGTCACCTACGAGGCGGACGGGGATTTCGAGGCGAGCGTCATGCTCACCGACGATGCGCAGATCCAGGAGCTGAATCGCACCTGGCGGAACAAGGACAAGCCCACCAACGTGCTGTCCTTCCCGGCGCCGGAGCAGCCGGGCTTAACCGGCCCTCGCCATTTGGGCGATATTGCTCTAGCGTACGAAACGCTGGTGCGCGAATCCGAGGAGGAATCCAAGGAGCTTGCGCACCATTTCGCCCATTTGATCGTTCATGGTGTTTTGCATCTTCTCGGCTACGACCACGAGGTCGAGGCGGAGGCGGACATCATGGAAGGTCTCGAAGTCAAGGCGCTCGCCACCCTTGGCATCGCCAATCCTTATCGCGATATGGCAGCATAACCGGCTGACAACCCACGGCAATGAACGAAGATCGAAGTCGTAGCGAACGCCCTGTCCGAACCTTCACCGAGACAGACGACACACGCGACCACTGGTACGACCGGGTTTTGACCCGTCTCGGCCTGAAACCCCGCGAATCCATCCGCCACGATCTTGAGGATGTTCTCGCGGAAACCGTCGAGGACACGGACTTCTCGCCCCAGGAGCGGGCGATGCTCAAGAACGTGCTCTCCTTCCACCGCATCCGGGTGGAGGACGTGATGGTGCCCCGGGCCGACATCGTGGCGGTGGCGTCCGAGACCAATCTCGGCGAACTCCTGAACCTCTTCCGCACCGCTGGCCACTCCCGGCTGCCGGTCTATGGCGAGACCCTGGACGATCCCAAGGGCATGGTCCACATCCGGGACTTCCTCGACTTCATCGCCATGCGGGCGGATGGCGGCGCCTCGGAAGCGGGCGCCGGCGACGAGACGCCCCCGCCGAGCCTCGGCCAGATCGACCTGTCGATGACGCTGGCGTCGGCCAACATCCTGCGCCCGGTGCTGTTCGTGCCGCGCTCCATGCCGGCCATCGACCTTCTGGTGCGGATGCAGGCGACGCGCACACACATGGCCCTGGTGATCGACGAATACGGCGGCACCGACGGTCTCGTGTCCATCGAGGATCTCGTCGAGATGGTGGTGGGCGACATCGAGGATGAGCACGACGAGGACGCGACGCTCACGATCACCCAGGCGGCCGACGGCACCACCATCGCCGATGCCCGCGCCAGCCTCGACGAGGTCAAGGAGATGCTCGGCGTCGACCTGACCGAAGAAGAGGGCGCAGAGGACATCGACACGATCGGCGGCTTCATCGTGACGCTCGCCGGCCGCGTGCCGTCCCGCAGCGAGGTGATCGTGGGGCCGGCCGGCCTCGAATTCGAGGTTCTGGATGCCGATCCGCGGCGCGTGAAAAAACTTCGCATCCATCGCCGGGCTGTCGCCACCACGGAGGTGGAAATCTCTGAGGGCCACCCGGTCGCCACGCGTCCTGAAAGCGCTGCCGCCGAATGATCCTGCTGGCAAAGCGCGTCGCTCTCTTGCGAGGGTGGCGCCGCTGGCTCATGGCCTTTGCGGCAGGGGCCGTCGGCGCCCTGGCCATGCCGCCCTTCGGGTTTCTGCCGGCGCTGTTTCTGTCCCTCGTACCGGCGATCTGGCTCCTCGATGGCACGACCGGTGCTGGCCTCCCACGCTGGGCTACTCTGAAGAGCGCGGCCTTTCTGGGTTGGTTTTGGGGCTTCGGCAATTTCGTCGCCGGGCTCTGGTGGCTCGGTGCCGCCTTCCTCGTGGAGGCCGACCAGTTCGCCTGGGCCATGCCCTTCGGGGTCCTGGGCCTGCCGGCGCTGCTGGCCTTCTTTCCGGCTTTCGGCTTCGCGCTTGCCCGCCTGCTTTGGCTCCCTGACGCCTGGCGCATCCTTGCCTTCGCGCTCGGCCTCACCGTAGCCGAGTGGCTGCGCGGGCATCTCTTCACCGGCTTTCCCTGGAACAGCCCCGGCATGGCGCTCGGCCAGAACCTCTGGCTGATGCAGTCCGCCTCCGTGGTCGGGCTATACGGGTTGACTTTTTTAAGCCTCTGCATCGGCGCGGCTCCGGCGGTCCTGCTGACCGGAAGGACGGCCCGAGCCCGCTGGACGGCGCCGGCCCTGGCAGCAACGCTGCTTCTTGGCCTTATAGGCTTCGGCGTCTGGCGGGTGCCGGCGGAGGCGTCTGCCTCTGTTCCGGACGTGCGCCTGCGCATCATGCAGCCCAACCTGCCCCAGGACGCCAAGTTCAACCCGCGCAACCGCGACGCCATCATGCGGCATTACCTCGCTTTAAGCGCGAGACCGGGTGAGAATGGGACCATACCGACGCACATCATCTGGCCGGAATCGGCCTTTCCGTTCCTCCTCCATCGCGATCCCGCCTCGTTGGCCCAGATCGGAGCGCTCTTGGAGCCTGGCTCCGTCCTGATCACGGGGGCAGCCCGCATGGACGAGCCCCTGCCCGGCGAGGCGGTCGGCAAGTTCTACAATTCCATTCAGGTCATCGACGACCGTGGCACCATCCTCGGCTCCTACGACAAGGTGCATCTGGTGCCTTTCGGCGAATATGTGCCTCGGGTTCTCGATGCCGTGATCCGGGCAGTGGGCCTTCGCCAGTTCGTGCATATCCCGGGCGGGTTCGAGCCCGCCGAAAGGCGCATGACCCTCGCCATTCCTGGTCTACCGCCGGTCGCCGCGACAATCTGCTACGAGGCGATCTTTCCCGACGAGATCCTTGGAGACGGCCCCCGTCCCAACCTGATCCTGAACGTGACCAACGATGCCTGGTTCGGGCGAACTCCCGGCCCCTACCAGCATTTTGCGCAGGCCCGCCTGCGCGCGGTCGAGGAAGGCCTGCCTCTCGTGCGAGCCGCCAATACGGGCATCTCCGCAGTGATCGATCCGTTCGGCCGCATAGTGAACGCCCTTCCACTATCAGTTGAAAAGAACCTAGATTCAACTCTTCCAGTTGCGGAAACTGCTACTGTTTACAGCAAATGGGGCAAGTTTTCTTTGACGGTTACGCTTGCGATCTGCTTAATGCTCCTGGTTGTACGTCGTGGGCAACATTCAACTTTTCCTTAAGTAACCCATGACTTCGCATTACAATAATCCGGTAAGGAAGCGGGGCCAATGAAGAAGTCGACGGGCTCGATCGATAAGGAAGTCGGAAGCCGCGTGCGCATGCGCCGTGTGTCCATCGGCATGAGCCAGGAGAAGCTCGGCGACATGCTCGGGCTGACCTTCCAGCAGGTTCAGAAATACGAGAAGGGCATGAACCGGATCAGCGTGGCCCGTCTGATCGAGATTGCCAAGATCCTCGGCGTCGACATTCACTTCTTCCTCGACGGTGTTACGAGCACTACATCCAGCCCCGGCTTTGCGGAAGAGAAACCGCCCTCCTATGTGGCGGACATGATGTCGACCCCGGAGGGCCTGCAACTCGTCCGGCATTTCACCGGCATCAGTAATCCCAAGGTCCGCAAAAGCATCGTCCAGCTTGTCGTCTCGCTGGCCGTCCAGGATGAAGCGGAACGTTCGGCATAAAGAACGCGTTCGCTTGACCTTTCCTCAAGCCTGCGGCATGAGCATGGTTTCAAACCTGCGGGGAACTCACAGTCTCCACCTTGCCATTGCCTGAAGGAATTCCGTCGTGCGGCGTTCGAGCTATCTTTTCACCAGCGAATCAGTGTCCGAAGGGCACCCGGACAAGGTCTGCGACCGGATCTCCGATGCCGTCGTCGATGCCTATCTGGCCGCCGAGCCCGAGGCCCGCGTGGCCTGCGAGACGCTCGCCACCACCAACCGCGTCGTCATCGCCGGCGAAGTGCGCGGCCCTGCCTCCATCACCAAGGACACGGTGATCGAACTCGCCCGGGATGCTATCAAGGACATCGGCTACGAGCAGGACGGCTTCCACTGGAAGAATGCCGAGATCGACGTGTACCTGCACGCCCAGTCGGCTCACATCGCCCAGGGCGTGGACGCCTCCGGCAACAAGGACGAGGGCGCGGGCGACCAGGGCATCATGTTCGGCTATGCCTGCACCGAGACGCCCGACCTGATGCCGGCGCCGATCTACTACGCCCACAAGATCCTCGAGAACGCTCGCAAGGCGAAGACCGGTGACGCCGCCAAGCTCGGCCCCGATGCCAAGAGCCAGGTCACGGTGCGCTACGAGAACGGCCGGCCCGTCTCGGCCACCCAGATCGTTCTCTCGACCCAGCATCTCGACGAGAGCCTGTCCTCCGATGACGTGCGCAGGATCGTCGAGCCCCATATCCGCCAGACCCTGCCCGAGGGCTGGATCTCGGCCGACACCATCTGGCACGTGAACCCCACCGGCAAGTTCGTGATCGGCGGTCCCGACGGCGATTGCGGCCTCACGGGCCGCAAGATCATCGTCGACACCTATGGCGGCGCGGCTCCCCATGGCGGCGGCGCCTTCTCCGGCAAGGATCCGACCAAGGTGGACCGTTCGGCCGCCTACGCCGCGCGGTATCTGGCCAAGAACGTGGTGGCGGCCGGCCTTGCCGACCGCTGCACCCTGCAGCTTTCCTATGCCATCGGCGTGGCCAAGCCCCTGTCGATCTACGTGGACCTGCACGACACCGGCCATGTGGACGAGGGCAAGCTCGAGGCTGTGCTCATGGACGCCATGGACCTCTCGCCCCGCGGCATCCGCACGCATCTCGGCCTCAACCGGCCGATCTATGCCCGCACCTCGGCCTATGGCCATTTCGGCCGCAAGCCGGATGCCGACGGCGGCTTCTCCTGGGAGCGCACGGATCTCGCCGATCGTCTGAAGGCGGCGTTCCGCTAAAGTTGTTCCGGCAGGCCGAATATCAGTCGGCCCCACTGAGACTCACACAAAGAGCCGGTTCCCCGTGAGGAGAACCGGCTCTAAATGCATCATCCGATGCGATAGGCACCGGCTATTCGACCAGGTCGTGCTGTCTTCAGGAGCATGTGTCCCATGAGTGAAGCCTCCGAACGCGCCGGCGCCTTCTTCGGGCGCCGGAAGGGCAAGAAGCTTCGCGCCGGACAGGACGATCTCGTCCAGAAGCTGCTACCCGCGATCCGCGTGGTTCAGGGCAGCGACCTGCCCGGCCAGTTCCCGAACTCTCAGGCGCGGCAAACCTGGCTTGAGATCGGCTTCGGCGGCGGCGAGCATCTCGCAGCTCAAGCCCGCTCCCATCGCGACATCAACATCGTCGGCTGCGAGCCCTTCGTGAACGGCATGGCCAAGCTTCTGGCCGTGATCGAGCAGGAGAGTCTCGATAACGTCCGGGTCTGGGACGACGACGTCACCGACCTGCTGCCGACTCTGCCCGACGCCTCGTTCGACCGGGTCTACATCCTCTATCCCGACCCCTGGCCGAAGCGCCGTCAGCGCAAGCGCCGCCTCGTCTCCGACGAGAATTTGGAAATGCTCGCCCGCGTGATGAAACCGGGTGCCGAGCTGCGCTTTGCCAGCGACATCGACGACTATATCGGCTGGGTGCTCTCCCGCGCCTTGCGCTCCCCGCATTTCCGCTGGACCGCCACCCGGGCCGACGATTGGCGGGTTCCTTACGAGGGCTGGCCAGGCACCCGCTACGAGGCCAAGGCCATCCGCGAAGGCCGCGTGCCGAGCTACCTCACTTTCGTACGAGTCTGACGTCAGACCACCGGCTGAGCCACACGCTCGTCGCTCACCACCGCGCCGTCGACAAGATGAATGCGCCGGTCGACACGCGCGGCGATGTCCATGTCGTGCGTAACGGCAATCACCGTCTTGCCGCGCTTCTTCACCAAGTCCTGCAAAATCTGAAAAACCTGTTCCGAACTCTTGCTGTCGAGGCTGCCGGTCGGCTCGTCGGCGAGAACAACACGCGGATCGTTGGCGAGCGCCCGCGCGACCGCTACCCGCTGGCGCTGGCCGCCGGAGAGCTGGTCCGGCCGTTTATCGAGGTGACCTGCAAGGCCGAGTTCCTCCAGCAGGCTCGCGGCGCGATCCCGCATCTCCATGGAGGACAGGCGGCCGGCCTTGCGCATGGGCAGCTTGACGTTCTCCAGCACCGAGAATTCCGGTAGCAGGAAGTGAAACTGGAACACGAATCCCAGCATATCGAGGCGCAGCCGCGCCAGGGCATCGTCGTTCAGCGACGATGTATCCTGCCCGGCAACCCTCAGGGTGCCGCTCGTCGGACGATCGAGGAGGCCGAGAAGATAGAGCAGCGACGATTTGCCGGAGCCGGACGGGCCTGTAATCGCAATGAATTCCTGTTCGCCCACGGTAAGCGACACGTCGCGGACCAGCGTCACCGGGACGGTGGCGGGCAGGATGCGGGTGAGATGTTCGGCCTCGATGAGAGTGGTCATGTGGCCCCCCGGATGATGTCGACCGGATTGAGCCGCGCCGCCTGTCGGGCCGGGAGATAGCCCGCCACCCCGGACGAGATCAGTGCGAAGGCCGAGGCGATGGCGTAGTGCCAGGGGCTCCAGAACAGCGGCAGGTTTGTCATCTCGCGTCCGATCGCCGCGCCCGAGACCTTGAACTCCACCTGGGAGAGGGCAAAGCACAGGAGAAAGCCGATGAGCCAGCCGACCAGAGAGCCTGCGGCGCCCAAGGCCAATCCTTCGAGGAGGAACAGCCGGCGCATGTTTCCCTGCGTGAAGCCGAGGGACTTCAGGATCGCGATGTCGCGCGCCTTCTCATGGGTGATGGTGGAGATGATGTTGAAGATGCCGAATCCTGCCACCAGCAGGATCGCCCCCACCACCGTGTACATGACCACGTTGCGTACCACGAGCGCCTCCAGAAGCGACTCATTCGCCTCCTCCGGGTCGTCGAGGCGAAGGCGGATGTCGTTGATGGCGTTGGGGCGCTCGGACAGGATCTGGGCGCTCTTCAGGAGAACATAGGTCTCGCCCTCGTCCCGGGCATTGTTGCCGGTGTGGAAGAGCCCGACGATGCGGAAGCCGCGGGACTGCCCGGTGGGAGCGACAACCTGGATCGTCGTGCCCGTCGAGGCACCGATCCGGCGCGCCAAGCTGTCGCCGACCACGATGTTGTTGCCGCCCGCGCGCAGGGAATCGAAGCTGCCCTCGACGAAATCGCCGGCCACCGACGAGACCCGCGCCTCGGTCTCCGGCTCGATGCCGATGACGGACACACCCACATCCCGGCCCGCATAGCGGACCACGCCCTGCGTGCGCAGGCTCTGGGCCATGCGGCCCGGCACCCAGGACCGCAGGGAGGCGAAAGCGGCCGCCGGGTTGAGGATGCCGCGCCGGTCCTCCTTCGGCCGCAGGCCTTCGAACTGGACGGCGGCAAAGAGGTCTTCCGCCGGCTGCCGGCGCGCCGTGCGGCGCTCGTCGCTGATCTGCACATGGGGCATGGTGTCGACGAGCTGGGCGATGAAGTCTTTTTCGGTGCCCTGCATCAGAGCCGCCATGGCGATGGAGAAGCCGACGCCGAGCGCCACGCCGAGGATCGCCACGAGGGTCTGGCGGCCGCGTCCGGCGATGTGGGTGAGGGCGAGCTCGAGGATGAGGCGCATGTCTCACCTCTTCTCGGAAACTTTAGTCCCGTCGGCGAGATCGTCCGGGAAGGGAGCGATGACCCGGCTGGTCTCGCTCAGGCCTTCCAGGATCTGCGTGTTGCCGGTGCCGCGGATCCCGACCTTCACGTCCCGCCTGCGGGCCACGCCGCCCTCTGCCACGAATAGGCTGCTCCCGCGAACGGCATTGCTGGGCACGAGGAGAGCCTCGGACGCGACGCGGGCGATTACGTTCACCTCGACCGTCATACCGATCCGCAGGGGCGTGTCGACCGGCAGGGCCAGGTGGATCCGGTAAGTCTTGGCCACCGGATCGCCCTTGGGGGTGATCGAATCGACCTTCGCCTCCAGCACCTGATCCGGAAAGGCATCCGCCTTGAGGACGGCGCGCTGCCCCACCGAGACGCGGGGAATGTCCTCCTCGTTCACCTCGGCCTCCACCTGCAGGGGCCTGGGCTCGCCCACCCAGAACAGGACCGTCCCGGGCTCAGCCACCTCCCCGACCTCCCCGTCCTGGCGCAGGACGACACCGCTCACCGGCGCCCGGAGGACATAAGATTCGAGCCGTGTCTCCTGGCCGGCGATGAGCGCCTGGATCTGACCGAGTTCGCTGCGGGCCCGGTCGAGGGCTTGATCGCTGGCGACGCGGCGCTCCACAAGAGCCGCGATCCGCTCATAATCGGCGGAGTGCAGCTTCTGGCGTGCGCGCAGCTCCGCGAGGGTGGCTTCCGGCTGCCGGCTGTCGAGGCGGGCCAGCACGGCCCCGCGCTCCACCGCCTCGCCCTCGCAATTGCACAGCTCGACGATCCGCTCCCGCAGCAAGGGCGTCACCTTGGCCCAGGTGCGGGGCTCCACGATGCCCGTAGCATAGACGATCTCGGCCGCGTCGCCACGTTTCGGTGACACAAGAACGACCTCCGCGGGGCGGCTGAACTGCCAGAAGGCGGCGGCTGCCACGAGCAGCAGGAGGAGGAGAACGAGGAGGCGAGACAGCTTCAAGACACGTCTCCTGAAACAACAGATCCGTCTATCACGATCGAAGCGTGGCGGCGATTGAGGATCTTTCCGGAGGCGATTTCCCGTAAGTGACCCGAGCCGGCGAGTGGCGCGATCCGACAGCTCTTATGCAGGACCCTTGCTTTTTTGGGCTTGAATCGCTATAAAGCCGATGTCAGCTCTGGTTGCAGCGTTAAGCTGCTGGTCAAGAGTGGGCCCCGCCGGGTCCGCTCTTTTTTATTGCCTGAATGCCGGAGCGTGCGGAGAGCCATGACAAACGAACGCGACAAGCGGCTGATTACCGAAAACGGCGTGGCCGCCCGAGTGGCGGCGATCGTCGAGCCCGTGATCGAGGATCTGGGCTTCAACCTCGTGCGGGTGCGGGTCACCGGCCAGAACGGATGCACGGTGCAGATCATGGCCGAGCGGCCGGACGGCACCATGTCGGTGAGCGATTGCGAAACGGTAAGCCGGGCGATTTCGCCGGTGCTCGATCTCGAGGATCCCATCGACACGGCCTATTACCTCGAGATCTCCTCGCCGGGAATTGACCGGCCGCTCGTGCGCGAGAGCGATTTCG
>JAJFBI010000173.1 GCA_020697385.1 Microvirga sp.
GTCATGTTTCGATCCTCCTCAACAGCTCCTCGCCAACAGCCGTAGACGAAGACAGGATTCCCGTTAGAGTGATGCGGAACCGTATCAGAAGCGGTCCATCCTTCACGAGGGGAGTACATATTCATGACAATGACACGCCGCGACTTGGCCAAGATCGGCCTCGGACTGGGCGCAGCAGCGGCTCTCGGCCGCAGCGCCTTCGCCCAAGCGCCTGCCTTCTTCCGGATTGGAACGGGCGGCACGGCCGGTACCTATTATCCGATCGGTGGCCTCATCGCGAACGCGGTGTCCAGTCCGCCCCGGCTCGTGCTGACGGCCCAAGCCTCAAACGGCTCCGTGGCAAACGTCAACTCCATCGCATCGGGCGCTCTCGAGTCCGGCTTCAGCCAAGCGGACGTGGCCTACTGGGCCTACACTGGGACGGGGCTGTTCGAGGGCAAGGGCAAGATGGAGGACCTGCGCCTGCTTGCCAATCTCTACCCTGAGAGCATCCATCTTGTGGCGGCGAAATCCGCTAACATCAAATCGGTCGCCGATCTCAAGGGAAAGCGCGTCTCCCTCGACGAGCCCGGTTCGGGCACCTTGGTCGATGCCAGGATCATCCTCTCCGGTTGGGGGCTCAAGGAAGCCGACGTGAAGGCCGACTTCCTGAAGCCCAATCAAGCGGCCGAGCGCATGCGCGACGGAGGACTGGACGCCTTCTTCTTCGTCGGCGGCTATCCGACCAGCGCCATCACGGAGCTTGCGGCGACGGGCGGCGGCATTACGATCGTGCCCTTGGCCGGCGCGGAGGCAGAAGCGATCACGAAGCAGTACAGCTTCTTTGCCGCCGACGAGATCCCGGCCAGCACTTACAAGGATGTGGGCGCCGTTAAAACCCTTGCCGTCGGCGCCCAGTGGGTGACATCGGCCAAGGTGCCGGAGACGGTTGTCTATGAGGTCGTGAAGGGCCTCTGGAGCGACAAGACCCGCGCGGCTCTCGATGCCGGCCACGCCAAGGGCAAGCTGATCCGCAAGGACACGGCACTGGCCGGCGCCGGCATCCCGGTTCATCCGGGTGCTGAGCGCTTCTACAAGGAAGCCGGTCTCCTCAAGAGCTGATCGCTCCCCTTTCGACTCCGCCTCCCGCGTCGTCTGTCGCGGGAGGCGCTTTATTTCTTCCCTGAGAGAACGCCATGACCGCCGCCAATGCCGACATGATTATCGAGAGCCGCAGCCTCGAGGAGAAATTCGACCCCGAGATGCGCTTCCGGCCCCTGCCGACAGGGACCGCATGGCTGGTGGCAGGCCTCCTGTTGGCTCTCTCGTTCTTCCACTATTACACGGCCGGATTCGGATTGCTGCGCGAGGCCACCCACCGCGGCATTCACATGGCCTTCGTGCTCGGCCTGATCTTTCTGGTCTTCTCGGCCTCGAAGAAGGATTATGAGCGGGTTGCCCCATCGAGCTGGTGGCGTCCTGGCAGCATCGCGCTGATCGATTGGGCGCTCGCCATCGCGGCAGCCGTCGTCAGCCTCTACGTTCCGTGGATCTTCAGCGAGCTGGCGTTCCGCGTCGGCAATCCCTCCACGACCGATGTCGTCATGGGCACCATCCTGATCGTCGTCCTTTTGGAGGCGACTCGCCGCTCGGTCGGCTGGCCATTGCCTGTTATCTCGATCGGCGTGATGCTCTATGCCTATTTCGGCCCCTCCATGCCGGGCATTCTTCAGCATCCCGGCGCGTCGTGGTCCAACATCGTCAACCATCTCTATCTCACCAGCCAGGGCATCTACGGCATCGCTCTGGGCGTCGTTGCCACTTACGTCTTCCACTATGTGCTCTTCGGTGTGCTGGCGACGCGGGTTGGTCTTGGCAAGCTGTTCATCGATCTCGCCACTGTTGTCGCAGGACGCTATGCGGGCGGACCCGCGAAGGTCTCGATCTTCGGCTCCGCTTTGTTCGGCATGATCTCCGGCTCGTCGATCGCCAACACGGTGACGGTCGGGTCGCTGACGATCCCGGCTATGATCCGGGTCGGCTACCAGCGCCACTTTGCGGCGGCCGTCGAATCGGCGGCCTCGACCGGCGGTCAGATCACGCCGCCGATCATGGGCGCCGCGGCCTTCCTGATGGTCGAGTTCCTCAACCTCTCGTACCAGACGATCATCCTGGCAGCGCTCGTGCCGGCGTGCATGCATTTCTTCGGCGTGTTCATGCAGGTCCACCTCGAGGCCAAGCGTGCCGGACTGAAGGGCTTGCCGGCGGAGGAACTGCCGAAAGCGGCCAAGGTCATCCGCGAGGGATGGCAGACGATCATGCCGCTTGCGGTTCTGCTGATCGTGCTGTTCTCCGGCTTCACGCCTTATCTGGCAGCTTTCTGGGGCATCACGGCCTGTCTGGTCGTCGGCGCATCAAGGGTGCCTGCCATTACGCTTGGCTTCCTAGCCGCCGTCATTGCGGGCATCGCCATGGGTGTGCTCACTCAGCTCGTCTTCGTGGGGCCGGTCCTCGCCTTCGTGCTGGCGCTCCTGGTCTATACCTATCTCCGGAGCGAGGCAGGCAAGGCGGTGGTGTTCGACCTCATCGACGCCTTCGTGGTTGGCGCGAAATATGCCATCGGCGTGGGCGCGGCGGCGGCAACCGTCGGCATCATCGTGGGCATCGTGACGCTCACGGGCGTGGGCTTCAAGATCTCCTTCATCGTCACCTCCTTCGCGGCTCAACTGGCGCAAGGCTTCGTGGATTTCATCCCTGCGGGTCTTGCCGACCTGAACGCCATGACGCTGTTCTTCACTCTGCTGATGACAGCGGTGGTCTGCATCCTGCTGGGTTGCGGCGTCCCGACGACAGCGAACTACATCATCATGGTGACGGTCGCGGCGCCGGCGCTCGGCCTTCTCGGTGTCCAGCCGCTCGTGGCGCATTTCTTCGTGTTCTATTACGGCGTGCTTGCGGATATCACCCCGCCTGTGGCGCTGGCGGCCTATGCGGGCGCTAGCATGGCGGGAGCCGATCCGTTCAGGACCGGCAACACGGCGTTTCGCCTCGGTCTCGGTAAGGTGCTGGTGCCGTTCGTCTTCGTTTACGGGCCGGCCATGCTTATCGTCACGCCGGAGTTCACGTGGCCCGGCTTCCTGTTCGTCACGGGCGGCGCCATCGTCGGCATCATGTTCCTGTCGGCCGCCTTTGCCGGCTATGGGCTGACCACGATGCGGGCCTGGGAGCGCTGGCTCATCGGCTTGGCGGCCCTGCCCATCATCGCCCCCGATCTGGAAACAACCATGATCGGCCTTGCCATGGCGGCTCCGGTGGTCGTGTCCCAGCTGCTCAAGGCTCGAACCTCCGTGGTTCCGAAGCCGGCTTGAGGATGGGCTGCGGAACGGCTCTGCGATGAGAACCTGAACCATTCGGCGGCCCTCCCGTTGTTCTTGGCTTGGTACAAGAACGACAGGAGAGCCGAATGGTCGATTACCGGAAGCTGTTGGATGCATTCATCGGAGCCGTCGGCCGTCCTGACCAGCAGAATCCGGGCCAAACGCCTCAAGGAGGCGTGAGGCAGCAAGTCGAGAAAAGTGTCACCCAGGTCACGGGCCAGTCGCCCGATCAGCTTCTGCAGAAGGCCAAGGATTTCGCCACCCAGCATCCCGGTCTGACCCAGACGGCTCTCGTCGGCTTGGCCGGGCTTCTGTTCAGAGGGCGCAAGAAGAGCAAGCTCACCGGCAATCTGGTCAAGCTCGGCGGCCTCGCGGTCATCGGCGGGTTGGCCTACAAGGCCTATCAGGGTCAGCAGGCGGGTAAAGGTGCCAGCGCCGGCGGAGCGGGCACGGCTTCTCCAATCGTAGGCGAAATTCCAGCTTCCTCCCAGGCGGTTGTCTCGCAGCCGGACGAAGCCGTTGCACACTCGGCCCTCAGCGTGCCGGAGACCTCACGCTTCCATCCGGTCTCCCAGACCGAGGACGATGCGCTCCTCTTCCTGCGCACCATGGTGGCGGCAGCCGCCGCCGACGGGCAGATCGACGACGCCGAGCGGTCCCGGATCGTCAAGGGCCTGACCGAAGCGGGCATCGATCCGGATGCCACCCGCTGGCTCGACACCGAGATGGCCTCGCCCGCCGATGTGGAGGAGCTTGCCGCCAACGTGAACGATCCGGAGAAGGCCGCTCAGGTCTACTCTGCCGCCCGCATCGCCATCGATCCCGACACGATCCAGGAGCGCGAGTTCCTGCATCAGCTGGCCGAAGCCCTCGATCTCGATCCATCTGTGAGGGCGCAGATCGACGACACGGCCGGCGCGCTTGGTTGAGTTGCCTCAGAGAGGCGAGGTTTTGCCCAAGGGCTTGATGCTCTGGTACTTCATGGTGGTCTGCGCTCCACCTTTTTCGTCGTAGCGCTTGGCCAGAATGAAGCCGAGGTCGGGCGAGTAGAGATCCGTGTGCTCGTATGTGGACTTGCCGTCCGCGTTCAGGAAGCGGTTCTTCACGATCAGAACATTATAGGAGCAGGTGCCGATCTGCATCTGCTCCTGGCCCGTCACCGTCAGTTCGAGTGAAACCAGCTCTCCCACCTTGTCGGGCCGGGCCGGCGCATAGGTGAGGGCGCGGCGGGCTTTCGGCTGCAGCGGGAAGATCGTGCGAATGTCCGAGATGGGAATGTTGATGCTGCGGGCCGTGTCGTCGAAGCGACTGATGGGGAAAAAGCCCCGGTAGTAGATCACGTTCTGCGTCTTCCCGCCGGGATAGGAATTCACCACGTGAACGAAGTGATCCGATGAGGGCCGCACTTCCGCCTTCGTTCCTTGACGCTCCAGGACAAAGCCGAGCTTCGCCGTCTGAGCGTTGGGGCAGTCGTCGGCATCAGCTGGAGCCGCAAACGCGGCCGAAAGGATCAGGACGAGGGCTGGTCGAAGCATGGTGTTTCATCAAGCGTGGGTGGGGCTTCGACGCATGAAGCCGATACATGATGAAATAGCATAACAAAAGACCGTTCGCCAGAAAACCCATGTGGGCTCCTGCAGGCCCTTTCCAGATATTTCCTATCGAATGTCGACCACTTTAATCAAAGAGCTGGTTGATCTCGGCTCCTGCTCCAGATCAAATACCCGTCCGTTCGGTCACCGATGTCTAACAAGGAAATGAAGAATGGCTGAGAGGCCTCACCGTCGTACTCCCGATCAGCTTCGCTCACGGCTCTGGTTCGACAACCCGGACAATCCGGGCATGACGGCGCTCTACCTTGAGCGCTACCTGAATTTCGGCCTCACAGGCAAGGAACTGCAGGGTAGGAAGCCGATCATCGGCATCGCGCAGACGGGGTCCGATCTGTCCCCGTGCAACCGGCACCATCTGGATCTTGCCAAGCGCGTACGCGACGGCATCACGGCGGCTGGTGGCGTGGCCTTCGAGTTCCCGTGCCACCCGATCCAGGAGACCGGCAAACGCCCGACCGCCTGCCTCGACCGCAACCTCGCCTATCTCTCCCTCGTCGAAGTGCTGTACGGCTATCCGCTCGACGGTGTCGTGCTGCTCACCGGCTGCGACAAGACCATGCCGGCCTGCCTCATGGCGGCCGCCACCGTGAACATCCCGGCGATCTCGCTCAATGTCGGCCCGATGCTGAACGGCTGGCACCAGGGCGAGCGCACGGGCTCCGGCACCATCGTGTGGAAGGCGCGCGAGCGCCATGCCGCGGGCGATATCGATTACCAGCAGTTCATCGACATCGTCGGCTCGTCAGCCCCGTCCGTCGGCCACTGCAACACCATGGGCACCGCCTCGACGATGAACGCGCTGGCCGAGGCGCTCGGCATGTCCCTGCCGGGTTCGGCGGCCGTGCCGGCTCCGTATCGCGAGCGCGGACAGATGGCCTATGAGACGGGCCGCCGCATCGTCGACATGGTGTGGGAAGATCTGAAGCCCTCCGACATCATGACCCGCGAGGCGTTCGAGAACGCGATCGTGGCGAATGCAGCCATCGGCGGTTCCACCAATGCGCCGGTCCACATCAACGCGATCGCCAAGCATATCGGCGTGCCGCTCGACTGCGACGACTGGGAGCGCATTGGGTTCGAGATCCCGCTGCTCGTTAACGTGCAGCCCGCAGGCGAGTATCTCGGCGAGGAGTATTACCGCGCCGGTGGCCTGCCGGCTGTGCTGGCGGAACTGATCGGCGCCGGCAAGATCCACGAGGATGCGATCACCTGCACCGGCACCACCATCGGCGAGAACTGCCGCGGCAAGCACACCTGGGATCACGACGTGATCCGCTCCTACGACAATCCGTTGAAGGAGAAGGCCGGCTTCCTCAACCTCAAGGGCACGCTGTTCGATTCCGCGATCATGAAGACGAGCGTGATCAGCCCTGAGTTCCAGGAGCGCTACCTCAACAATCCGGAGGATCCGAACGCCTTCGAGGGGCGGGTCATCGTGTTCGACGGGCCGGAGGACTACCACCACCGCATCGACGATCCGGCGCTCAACATCGACGAGCACACGATCCTGATCATGCGCGGCGCCGGTCCTGTAGGATACCCGGGAGCGGCGGAAGTGGTGAACATGCAGCCGCCGGGTTCGCTGATCAAACGCGGCGTTCTCTCGCTGCCCTGCATCGGCGACGGTCGTCAGTCCGGCACGTCCGGCACACCGTCGATCCTCAACGCATCGCCGGAGGCCGCCGTCGGCGGTGGGCTGGCGCTGCTGCAGTCGGGCGACCGCATCCGCATCGAT
>JAJFBI010000174.1 GCA_020697385.1 Microvirga sp.
GTGCAGCAGGAACCGATCCTGTTTCACCGCACCTTGGCCGAGAACATCGCCTACGCGCGGCCCGGGGCCAGCATGGCGGAGATCGAGCGCGCGGCACGGCTCGCCAATGCGCACGACTTCATCATGAGCCTACCCAAGGGCTACTCCACTCTGGTGGGCGAGCGCGGCGTGAAGCTCTCGGGCGGTGAGCGCCAGCGAGTGGCCATTGCCCGCGCGTTCCTGGCCGATGCGCCGATCCTAATCCTGGACGAGGCAACGTCCGCCCTCGACTCGGAATCTGAGGTGCTGATTCAGCAGGCGATGGAGCGGCTCATGGTGGGGCGCACCTCCATCGTGATCGCCCATCGCCTCTCGACGGTGCGGGCGCTTGACCGCATCCTCGTCTTCGACAAGGGGCGGATCGTGGAGGAGGGCGATCATCACGGCCTCTATCGCAAGGGCGGCCTCTATCGCCGCCTCTGCGACCATCAGGGCCTCGATCTTGCCAGGGCTCCCCGACCCGATATGGCGGCCGAGTAGGCCGGTCTGGACAAGCAAACCTTGAAATCATAAGGAAAACCGCATGTTCGAAGTCAAAGACATTCCCATCTCCGACAACAAGCGGGAATTCTACGCCTCGCTCGCCCAGCAGCTCACCGGCCTCCTGGAAGGCGAGCGTGACATGATCGCCAACGCGGCCAATATGTCCGCGCTGATCTACCAGTTCCTGCCGGATCTGAACTGGGCCGGGTTCTACTTCGTGCGCGAGGGAGAACTCGTGCTCGGGCCGTTCCAGGGCAAGACGGCCTGCGTGCGCATCGCGGTTGGGCGCGGCGTCTGCGGAACGGCTGTGGAGCGCCGGGAATCCATCGTCGTGCCGGATGTCCACGCCTTCCCGGGGCATATCGCCTGCGACAGCGCCTCCCGGTCCGAACTCGTCGTGCCGATCGTCAAGGACGGCCGGGTACTGGGCGTGCTCGATCTCGACAGCCCCAACCCGAACCGCTTCGATGATGAGGATCGACAGGGCTGCGAGAGGCTCGTGCAGATCTTCCTCGCGGCCACCGACATGACGCTCTGACCTGTCCCGCATGTCGCCCACCTATATCGACACCTATTACAGCCGGACCGTCGCCACGTCGGAAACCTACCCTGCCGCGACCGGCCGGATCCAGGCGGATGTCTGCGTCATCGGCGGCGGGCTCGCCGGACTGACTGCGGCGCTGAAGCTCGCCCGCAGCGGGCGAAAGGTGGTGCTTCTGGAGGCGCAGCGGGTCGCGTGGGGTGCTTCAGGGCGCAACGGCGGCTTCGTCTCGGCGGGCTACGCGACAGGCTTGTCGTCGATCGAACGGCGCGTGGGAAAGGACCAGGCGAAAGAGCTCTTCCTCCTGTCGATGGAGGGCGTCGAAATCGTGCGCCGCACCATCGACGAATTCGGCATCAAAGATGCCAAACTTGTTTCGGGCATCGCAAAGGCGGTGCGCTACAACTCGCGGGGCGCCCTGCAGGCTGCCTGCGAGACCCAACGGCGCGAGTTCGGGTTGAACCTGCGCTACCTGCCCCGTGACGAGGTGAGAAGCCTCTTCGTCTCGCCCAAGTATCATGAGGCGGTCCTTGATGAGGGCGCGTTCCATTTCCACCCGCTGAACTACGGCCGCGCGCTCGCCCGCGAAGCGACGCGCCTGGGCGTCGTGATTCATGAGAGCTCTGCAGTCATCTCCGCCGATCTTGACAGTGCTCAAAAGATTGTCCGCACAAAGGATGCTCAGATCGTAGCCCAGCATGTGGTGTTCACGACGGGCGGCTATACGGGCGCCATGGCGCCTGCCCTGAGGCGCGCCTTCCTGCCGATTGCCACTTACGTCATGCTGACGGAGCATGCACCGGAACGGGTGCAGAGCGCTATCCGCACGAGCGCTGCGATCCTCGACGACCGCCGGGCCGGGGATTACTACCGCCTCGTCGATAACGGCAGCCGCATTCTGTGGGGAGGACGCATCACCACGCGCAGGACCGATCCACGCGACATCGCGGCTTTGCTGCGGCGTGAGATGGTGAAGACCTACCCGCAACTGGCCGACCTGAAAGTTGAGGTCGCCTGGTCGGGGCTCATGGCTTACGCCCGGCATCTGATGCCCCAGATCGGGCAGTTGAAGCCGGGTGTCTGGTACTGCACGGCCTTCGGCGGCCACGGCATGAACACCACAGCCATCGGCGGCACGGTGATTGCGGAGGGAATCACGGGTGCCAGCGACCGCTATCGTCTTTTCACGCCCTTCGATCTGGCATGGAACGGCGGCATTCTGGGGCTGGCTACGGCTCAACTCACCTACTGGGCCTATCAGGCTAGTGACAAGGCCAAGGAGTTCCGCTCCCGCTGAGACAGGGGCAAGATCGCCGCCTCACATCTTGGCGGCGGAAGCGACAACCCACAGGCAGCTGATGCTGAAGGCGAGCCCGATCAGGTTCATCAGATAGGCCAATGCATCATTGGCAGGGTGGCGTCTTTCCGGACGATCCATCGTGCTTCCCCAAGAGCCGAAAGATATTTCACTGGGAATAATGCCTAAGCTTGGGGCTTGTCCAGATGGTTAACACCGAGTTTCTGTGTATGTGAGCTCAGCCTGTCGACTGAGCCCTTTGGTTTCCTGCAGTAAATAAGATACTCTGTTGCAATTAAAGTTCAGAGATAAAAGTCGCTTCTCGACATCGCCGAAAGGCCGGCGACGTTGATGCCGAAGTCGGCGATCTTGTCGCCATTGGTATCACCCGAAGCAACGCCGTTGGCAAAACGCAACTCCCCGGCCTTGCCCTGGAAAACGTTATTGCCAATGAAAGTGAAAACCTGATTGCCCGCGAGCCTCGTGTTCGCATCCATGTCGCGCAGATCGATATGGTCGGAGCCGCGATGGAAGTCCTCGATGGTATCGGCCGAAGACATCCGTGAGTGCGCCGAAGAGGAGAAGACGAAAATGTCTGCTCCGCTTCCTCCGATCAGCAGATCCTTACCGCCTTCTCCATAGAGCTTGTCGTTGCCCGCGCCGCCATTGAGCACGTCATTGCCGCTTCGCCCATGAAGCGTGTCGCGACCGGAGCCGCCCTTGATCTGGTTGGCCGATCCGCTGCCAAAAAGAGTGTCGTTGTAGGAACTGCCCGTTAGCCCCTCAACGCTTGAATAGAAGTCGCCGGCCGCATCGCCGCGATTGTTGGCTTTCGTCACAAGATCGGCCACAACACCGGCCTTCGCCGTGCTGTAGCTTGCGATATCCGTTCCGGCTCCCCCGGACAGCACATCCTTCCCGCTGCCGCCGATCAGCACATCGTTGCCGCTCAAGCCGTAGAGCCTGTCGTCGCCTGCGTTGCCACGCAGATCATTGCCGGCAACATTGCCCTTGATGGTGTCATTGGCTGAGCCGCCATAGGCGTTCTCGATAAGGGCACGCGTGTCGCCCTGATGCAGAAGCGCATTGGCGATGTTGCCGGCGGCGATCTTGGATCCGTCCCAGTGGAGCTTGGCGCGTTGGTCCTGAGAGGTGATGGTCCATGCCCCCGGCCGAAGATTGATCGTCAGAGAAGTCGTATAAGCGGTGAAGTTGTAGGTATCCGTGCCGCCGCCGTCCCAGACGGTGAGGAAAATCTGGTTGCCGCCGGGCGTGCCCTGGCTGACCCCGTTGATCAACATCTTGCCAGTGGTCGGGCTCCACGAGTAGGTGGTATTGCCACTGTTCGTCCCATAGTTCGCGCCGTAGATATGTTGGAGCGCGGCGATGTCGTACATCATCAACGATTGTGCGTAACCCCAGGTCTCGTTCGCGTAGCCCTTGTCGATCGAAGCACCGGAATACGAGCGGTAGCTCATCACGGTGTATTCCATGCTGTCGCGAGACAGAGGCATGTTGCCCTCATGGGCATGCTCGAGCCCGAGAGCGTGCCCGATCTCGTGCACGATGGTAAGATAAGCGTAGTTGCCTTTGGCAGGGCTCGCGTAGGTCCGGCTGGAATTGTTGATCCACACATCGCCGCCGGTTGCGTCTGTGGTCGGGAAGTAGGCCCATGCTGTTCCGGGTGCATCCGATTGCGCGAAGCGCAGATCGGCTGACGATGCGCCCGTCCCGGCGGCTTCCTGAAACGTCAGGTTGCTGACGGATGCGAAGAGCTTCAAGGCCGACCGGGTGATGGCTTGCTGCGTGCCGTTGAAGGAGCCAAAGTTCTTGGTCGTCTCACCGTCCCCATAGGCCGATCCGTACGCGATGGAAGAGGTGGGGAAGCTGTATGTCAGATCGCTCGGCACCCATCTGATGTTGCCGAGGATGGAGTCGATATATGGGTTGCCGGAGGAGCTATAGGTCTGGACTGCGGGCATTTTCGATTATTTCCGAAAATCAATCAGGAGATGCGATGTCTCGCGGATGATCCGGCGCCCAATGCAGATCAGATTGCTCTTCGGATGAATCTAGCCAAGCTTCGAAGAGAGCATGTGATCGCTGCGACACGCCGTGCAGCACGAAGCTTTACAATAAATTGATGCTTGTCATTATAGTGTGCCCCATGGCGAGACTGCTTTGTTTTATTTGTCTCGCTTAAGATAACGTTGGGATAGTTATTAAAAGATTAGCGACAGGATTAAAAGCAGATCGGCATGAAATCCGCCTTTTCAGACAATGTGTCGCACGCCTCTTATTGCAGCCCAAAACAAGCGTGCCAAGAAAAGTATTTGCGAACAGAGACTTGAGTAGAAATAAGGACAATACTTTACGATAGGGTAGCGTCCGTCAATTGCCCCGGCTTACTGCTTGATTTATCGCTTTTTCAGGATGGCAGCTTCTCGCCACGTGGCCCGGATGCTTGCGTGTCTGAACCTGTCCTCAGGCGGATCCGCGACTGAAGGGCTTGAATAGCCTCGCGGGCGCTCTCTTTATCGCTCGCATTAGCTCGTCTTGAGACTGTCTCCTGGGCCAGGAGGCGAATGTCTTCGAGCCGCCATTCCTCGCTCAGCCACGATCTGCCAATGATCTTGAGGATTTTTTCAAGAGTCGCATACGGATCCGCGACCTCAGGCGCGATGGCCGAGTCCTTCATCGTCCCTACCCCTTTTCGCAGCCGAAGGTTCTCCCCCGGTCATGTTTTTCCAAAGGGCTTCATCCCGATAGCGGAAGCCTCTCCAGATGCGTGATTATTGCAAGGCTTTGCAGAGAAAGACAACTGCACCTTTAGACAGGGGATATGGGCCCGCTCTAAGCGGGCCGAAAAGTCAGGGGCTAGGGAAAAAGACGAGGCTGACGGCGTGATTTCGACCTCTCGAGCCACACTTGGGCTGGTGGCCGCCTGGCTCTGTCCTTCATCAGGAGCAAGAGTTAAGAGCTAGGCCAAGCACTCTGGCGCATAGGAGCCGTTGCTTGGTCTTGAGGAATCGCATTGGCGCTTCCGGTAGAACCGCCGAATTTTTCTGTTCGATGCTTGTCTTATGATTTTCCGGTCCTGATCGAGCAAGATGAGGACACCGCCAGCGGGTCGCGAGCTCGCTGGCGGTGGGAGGGGATGGGTCGTTCCGTTGCAGACCAGACGGGTCGGGCTAGAGTCAGACCACCCCTCTCTTTTCCTCGTGACCTGAACGGATACCCGGGCGTGATGGCCCGCATGACAAGCCAAGGACGCGGAAAAGATGGATCATCCTATACCACAGACAGTCGGCATCGACATTGCCAAAGATCGTCTCGATGTCTGCCTCTGCCCCGACGGGGCGGCCCGCCACTTTACCAACGATGCCAAGGGCCATCGTGCGCTCATCGTCTGGCTGGCCACACATCCCATTCAGCGCGTGGTCTTCGAAGCCACCGGAGCCTATCACCGCGCCCTGGAACATTGCCTCGCAGCCGCTGGCCTGCCCTTGGCGAAGATCAATCCCCGCCACGCCCGCCGCTTCGCTCAAGCCCTGGGCCAGCTCGCCAAAACCGATCGGCTCGATGCAGCCCTGCTGGCGCGCTTTGGAGCGCTGCTCGAGCCGCCGACCCGGCCTGTGCTCACTCCAACCCTGGACGCGATGAAGGAGCTGTTGGTCGCCCGGCAGGCGCTGATCAAGGACCGCACCGCTGCCCTCAATCGGCAGAAAATCGTGCGTTCTCCCCTGTTGCGGCGCCACCTGGCACAGCGGCTGCGCCAGATCTCTCACCAACTTGCTGCCATTGAGGCCCACCTCCTCAACCTGTGTAAGGGGGATGCGGATCTCGCCCCGCGACTGGCCATCCTCATGAGCATTCCGGGCATTGCCGAAGCCACCGCTTTGAGCCTGCTCGTCGAGATGCCTGAACTCGGCAGCCTCGATCAGGGCCAAGTGGCAAGTCTCGCCGGCGTGGCCCCGGTCGCGCATGACAGCGGGACCTCACGCGGCCGCCGCATGATCCGAGGTGGTCGCGCAAACCTGCGTCAGGCACTGTACATGCCGGCCCTAGTGGCAGCCCGCTTCAATCCGGATCTGAAAGCCAAGTACCAGGCCTTGATCGCGGCGGGAAAGCCCGCCAAGGTCGCTCTGACTGCAATCATGCGAAAGCTTATCATCTTGGCGAATGCACTTTTGCGAGATCAGCGGCATTGGACACCAAAACCGGCTTGATCAAGACGGATACTCTAGCAACCAAGTTGAAATGTCACTAGTCGCTTGAAGTCGAGATGCTGGCTGGGTCGTTTTTGGTGGAGCCCTTCTCCCCTCAATCCCCGTCGAATTCC
>JAJFBI010000175.1 GCA_020697385.1 Microvirga sp.
CGCCTTGGAGGAAGTCCTGGACCTCTCTGGAGAGATCGTTGGAGTGGCGCGACAGCTCCTGGGCTGCGCCGAGCACCTGAGAGGCCGCCGAGGTGGTCTCCCCCGCCCCCTGCTGCACGTCCACGATGCTGCCGGTCACGGCCTCCGTGCCGCGGGCTGCTTCCTGCACGTTGCGGGCGATCTCGGCGGTGGCCGCACCCTGCTCCTCCATGGCAGCGGCGATCGAGGTAGAGATCTGGCTCATCTCGGTGATCGTGCGGGCGATCTCCTGAATGGCCGCCACCGTCTGCTGCGTGGCCTGCTGCACTGAACCGATCTGGGCCGAGATCTCCTCCGTGGCCTTGGCCGTCTGCGAGGCGAGCTCCTTCACTTCCGTGGCCACGACGGCAAAGCCCTTGCCGGCCTCACCCGCGCGGGCTGCCTCGATGGTGGCATTCAGCGCGAGCAGGTTGGTCTGGCCGGCAATGGTGTTGATCAGCTGCGGCAATGGTGTTGATCAGCTGCACCACGTCGCCGATGCGGCTGGCCGTAGAGGCCAGGTCCTGCACGGCCGCGTCGGTGCGGCGCGCGCCCTGCACGGCGCGGTCGGCAATCTGCGAGGACTGGGCCACCTGGGAGGCGATCTCGCGGATCGAGATCGACAGCTCCTCGGTGGCGGCCGCCACCGTCTGCACGTTGGCCGAGGTCTGCTGAGCGGCGGACGAGACGGTGACCGACTGCTGGGTGGTCTGGCTGGCGACCGCCGTCATGGTCTGGGCGGTGGCCTCCATCTCGGTGGCGGCGGACGACAGGCCCTGGGTGAGCGCCGACACGTTGCTCTCGAAGCGCCGGGTGATCTGATCGAGCATCTCGGCGCGGCGCATCTTGGCCTGGTTCTCGGCATCCTGCGCGGCAGCGAGGCGCCGGGCTTCCAGAGCATTGTCCTTGAATACCTGCAGCGAGCGGGCGAGCGTGCCCACCTCGTCCCGGCGCTCGGTGCCCGTCACGCTCACGTCCAGATCGCCCGCAGCCAGACGGCCCATCGCACCCGTCATCCCGTTCAAAGGACGCGTTACCCCATAGATCACGATTGCGGCCAACAATCCGATCGCCAGAGTCAGGCCGATACCAGAGGCGACCATCAGCTGGGTGGATGTGAACGAAGCGAGAGCATCAGCAGCGGATTTGGCTTGTTCGAGAGCCGCAGCGTTGGCTTCGGCTCGCTCGTCAAGAGCATGCGATGCCTTCTGGCGCAGGGCCCGGCCCTCACCGCTCGAGAGCTTGAAGGCTTCGTCGCTTTCGTTGAGCTGAGCGTGGGCAATGGTCCGGCCCATGATGGCGAAGTAGTCCTCGACGATCTTCTTCATCTGCTCGTTGGTCGCGCGACGCTCGGGGGTATCCGACATCCCGATCAGCGCATCCAGATCCTTCAGGGCTTCCGCCTTTGCCTCGCGGAAGGCCTGCTCGTAGACAGCCATCTCCTGGAAACGCGTTTCGATGATCAGGTTCTTCTCTTGAATCGCCGCCTCGTTGACGTGGGTCTTGATGTCCAGGGCCATGCTGCGCCTGGCCGCATGCACATCGACGATCTGCTGGGTTTCCTCGGCAAGGGTGTCGAGACCTGACTTGGCAAAGATGATGAGACCAACTGTGACGGCCATCATCACGATCACTGGAATGGCCAGCTTTGTAATGATTTTGAGATTGTTCAAGGCGCGCATCGAATTTCAATGGCCTGCCCGCATCACCGCGAGAGGCGCGCGCCCCTACGACGCGCTTATCCAGGCTGCCCGGTTGTAGTCCGCAATGCCTACTTGAGCTATTGTGGTTAATACCTAACGCTCAAGTAAGTCTTTGTTAATTAAAATGCTCATTAAAGCAGACACAAAGCTCATTTACGGTCTCTTAATAGATGGCTTCTTGAGCTTGCTTCGGCTTAAAGCACCACGATGCCGGAGTGCTTTGCCTTGTCATCCGGCTCCACATGGATTGTGATGAGTGCATCTTCCACATCGGCTTTGAGTGCCCGCTCCAGCCGGTCGCAGATGTCGTGGGCCTCCGTCACGCTCATGCCGCCCGATACGACGAGATGGAAATCGATGAAGGTCATCCGGCCCGCATGGCGCGTGCGCAGATCGTGCGCTTCAATGGCGCCTTCCGCATTCCGGGCAATGATCTCGCGCACGCGGATGAGCGTCGTTTCCGGCAATGCCTCGTCCATGAGGCCGCCGATGCTCTCCTTGACCAGCCCCCAGCCCGACCAGAGGATGTTGACGGCCACCATGGCGGCAAGAGCGGAGTCGAGCCAGGCCCATCCGGTGAGCGGCACGAGTAGCAGGCCGATAATGACCACCGCCGACGTGACCACATCGGTGAAAAGATGGCGCCCGTCGGCCACGAGCGCCGGAGACCGCAGCCGTCGTCCGCGACGGATCAGGAGCCAGGACCAGAAAGCGTTGATCACGCTGGCAAGCGCATTGATGGCGAGCCCCTGCATGGGCGCGTCCATCACCTTCGGTGACATGAACCCGAAATAGGCTTCCCGCAGGATCGCAAGGGCCGCGACGATGATCAGCACGCCTTCGAGGACGGCCGAGAAATACTCCACCTTGTGGTGGCCATAGGGGTGATTGGCATCCGCCGGTGCTGCGCTCAGGCGAACGGCCAGGAAGGCCGCCACCGCCGTCACCACATTGATGATGCTCTCCAGCGCATCGGAATAGAGCGCAATGCTTCCCGTAATGTAATAGGCGGCATATTTCAGGACGAAAACAACGGTTCCGACGAATATGCTGCCGATGGCAAGTTTTTGAATCTTGTCCATGGAGACACACTTGAAAAAAGCTGGCGGGGCGGGAAACGACGCGACCTTATAGAGCTTGTTTCTTCGAGTGCAAGAACTTGTTTTTACTTGCTAATCGGTTGCAAAATCATGACGGGCGCAAAGGGCGGCCTCAAGAATGTCAAGCCTGTTTCAGGATCGAAGCGGCTCACCTTTTTTGGAGCCGCACCATATCCTGGCGCGAATCTTCGGGAAGCATCACTCGGGAATGGCCGCAGCCTTCGCCATCAGCTTCCTGTAATAGGATGAGAGGAGCGGAGAAAGCGTCCGGCAGTGCTGGACGAGAGCCAGGGCTTCCGCGCGCTTTCCTGCCCCGATGGCGTCGAGAAGCGTGGGATGCAACTCTGCCAGCTGCACCAACACAGGGTTCTGCGCACGCTCCTCGGCTGGCGCCACGATGGTGAAGATCGCCGATTTCTCGCTGCGGCCTTTCACGGCGATGCGGTCGAGCTCGATGAGCACGAAATGCTCCTGCAGGGCCTTTGCCGTGGCAGGGCCAAGCACGATCGAGACGCCGTATTCCTTCGACAGGCTTTCCAGGCGAGAGGCCAGGTTCACCGTGTCGCCGAGCACCGAATAATCATAGCGCCAGCGCGATCCCACATTGCCCACCACGCAGTCGCCCGTGTTGATGCCCACACCGATGGCGAAGCGAGGGGCTTCCTCACCCTGCTCTCGCTTCAGTTCCGCGTTCAGAACATCGACCGCTTCGAGCATGCGCATCGCGGCGCGCGCGGCCTTCAACGGATGATCCGGGCTGGGCAAGGGCGCGTTCCAGAACGCCATCACGCAATCGCCGATATATTTGTCGATGGTGCCGCCTTCCGCCAGCACGGCTGCCGAGAGCGGATCGAGCAGGCGGTTGATGAGCGTGGTGAGCCGCTCCGGCTCGTCCTTCAGCTTCTCCGACAGGGTGGTGAAGCCGCGCACGTCGCAGAACAGGATCGACAGGTTGCGGCGCTCGCCACCGAGCTTCAGGGCGCTGGGATCGCGGGCGAGCTGCGCCACAAGATCCGGCGACAGATAGCGTGAGAAGGCCTCGGACACTGTGCGGCGCAGATGCCGCTCGCGGGCATAATCGAGACCGAACCGGGCTCCGAACACCGCCAAGGCGGCGGCGGCAGGCAGGGCAGGCGGCGCCCAGACCCGTCCGAAGCGCAGGAGCGCCCAAGACCCGATGATGAAGAAGGCGAGCACGGAAACGGCGAACAGGCCCGAGCGCCAGGTCATGCCCTTGGCAGAGGATGCGGCCGCCAGGAGTGCCCCGAGAATGACGAGAAGCGCCATCAGAGGGCGAGAGACCGGGAGCACGTAGAGGCCGCGCCGGAGATTGTCGAGGATGTTGGCTTGCACCTCGACGCCGGGCGTCAGCGTGCCCTCGGTCAGGGTATAGGGCGTGGGAAAGGCGTCCGGGGTGCCGATATCGGCGGAGGTCGCCTGCTTCAGGCTCAAGCCGATGAGGACGACCCGGTCCTTGAAAAAGCCCGGCGGCAGGAAGTTCGCCGGATCCAGCGCCTGGTAATAGGAGGCACGAGGATAGGTGTAGGCCGGCCCGATATACTGGATCAGCGCTCCCTCGGGAGCGGCCGGTTTCGGTTCTCCCATCAGGCGAAGCGCTTCGCCGGCGAAGCTGTCGCGCATTTCGGGCATGCGGCGCAGATAGGCGTCGCCATCGAGGTGAACGGACGCGACGCCGGACGCTGCGCCCGCATCCAGGAAAGCATCGAGTGGGCTGACCCGGGTGACCTGAACGCCTTGGCTCAGCAGGGTGGTGACGTCGTCCGCCGCCAGCACCACATCAGGCCCGAGTACCTGGGCAAAGGCCCTGTCTGCTTCCTCGCTCGACGGATCGGCGAAGACGATGTCGAAGGCGATCACCTTCGCGCCGGCCGCCCGCAGGCTCTCGACGAGCTTTCCATGAATCTCCCGCGACCAGGGCCAGCGCTGCCCGACCTCGCCGATGGACGGTTCATCGATGGCGACGATCACCGCTCCCCATTTGTCAGGAGCCGGCGGGGCGATCACCGAGAGAATGTCGTAGAGACGCGCCTCGATGAGACGCATGGGCTGGAAGAAGAACACGAACGGGATCAGCAGGGCCGCAATGAGCCCTGCCATGCCGAAGTGACGCCAGAGAGGCTCTCCGCCGCCATGATCCCTGGTCGCCTCAGGAGCCTTCACCTCAGAACCTGGCCTTCACGCTCGCCTCGATGATGCGCCCCGGCCCACGGATGTCGGAGGCCAGTTCGAACTCCTCGTCGAACATGTTGAGCACGCTCAGGCCGAAGAGGAGGCGGCGATCTGTGGTTTCCCAGGTCAAAGCTGCATCGGCCGTCCAGTAATCGTCGATCGCGCGCCCTTGCAGGTTGCCCGTGATGTCCCCGAGGAAGGTTCCGGCGAGGGTGAACTTCAGGCGGCTCGGGTGAACGAAGGTGACGCCCGCGCGGGCGAACTTGCCGGCGACGAAGGGCACGTCGGCTCCCGGAGCCTCCTCCGAGCGAATTTCCGAAGAGATCGTCCCGATGGTGCCGAAGACGCCAATGCCATGGGTCAGCCAGAGGTTGGCCGTCGCGGCAAACCGCTCGATGCGTGCCTTGCCGATGCCGATGTCGTCGAAGCTGTAAGCGATCGGAAAATTCAGGCTCTCCGCATCCTGGCGCTGATACTCGACCGAGGTGAAGACGTGAGGGGACCACTCCGCGTCCCAGCGCAGAGCCAGGGTCTTGGTCTCCCCGCCGAGCTGCGTGGGCAGGGCATTCGGCACCAGGCCGACCGTGGTCACGGGTGCTAGAGTGAACGGGATGGGAGATCCCGTATCCTGGCGGTAGGCGGCGCGGAGCCATTGCCCCTCGAAGGGCGAGACGCCGATTCCGACTCGCGGCGAAACTTCATCATCGGCCTGCTGGTTCGCGACCTTGACCGTACTGTGCTCGACGCCCGCCTGAGCCTCGAACCAGTCGAAGGGGCGCCAGAAGACGTCGGCGTAGAGGCGCGTCGTCCGGAAGGTCGCGCTCGATTGATCGTCGATGTCGGAGAAGTCGAACGTGTCCGTGGCGATGTTGTAGAGGAAGGCGCGGCCCGCATTGCGGGTGATCGTGCGGCCTTTTTGCGCTTCGAAGCCGTAATGCAGGGTCAGGTCCCCGAAGCCGATCATGTGGGACAGGGCCGCCGAGGCGCCTTCCGTCCGCGTCCGCTGCCAGTTGTTGCCTCCAATCACGAAGCCGGGGGAGATTTCGGCATTGGCCGTGTTCGTGAAGCGGCGGTCGATGGCGTTGATGCCGAAGACGGCGCCCGTCAGGACGTTCCGGTCGCTGAAGCTGTGGCTCCAGCCTGCCCCGCCGAGCACGGCGGCATTGTTCTGCGTCCCCTCGGCAAAATTCGTGGGCGTGTTGATCGTGGCGATGGCCGGATCGTTGTTCGCCCCGGCCCCGAAGACGAGAAAGCGGTCGGCGGCCGAGGGCGCCATGCCGACGAAGAAGGCGCCGCTATCGGCATTCTCCTGGTCGATGAGATCGCGCCCGTTCGTCTTGAGGCGGCTTGCCGTGACCGTGAATGATGTCGGAATCGGCTCGTTCGAGAAGCCCTGCACTGTCGCGTCCGCGCCCCAGCCGATGCGGCCGTTGTGGTGCAGAAGCGAGCCGCCGGCCTCCGCGTCGAGGAAGGGACGGCGATAGAAGTCGGGCCGTCCGATGCGGCCGGATACGGCCAGCGGATCGAAGAACAGGCCCTGGATGGTGAGGTTGAGCGCCGAGAGATCCAGGCCGACGCCGCTCTCGATATTCGACACGTCCGGCCGGCCCGTCACGAGGCCGGGGCGCTCCACCGCCGATTGGTCGAAATAGCTTGATGCCTCGAAGGGATCGAACACCCGGTCGCCGTAGAAGCGGGACCACTCGTTGAGGTTTAGGAAGCGATAGGCCTGAGCCGGGTAGGAGCCACCGTCCTTGTTGATGGCAATGCCGGCGAAATCGCCGCCGCGCTGGCGGTAGCGGCGCAGGGTCTCACGCGCCGCGAGCACAGCCTGATCTGCCTGGTACTGATCGATGGCAATGCCCGTGCGCACGCTCGAGACTGCGGGATCGTTCGGATCGAGCCGGTCCGCATTGTCGAGAGCCTGAACGGCCAACTCGTCGTCGCCGTTCTGGTAATAGGCGGCAGCTGCCAGGAGCAGGCCCTGCGACAGGCCGGGATTGGCGGCAGAGCCCGCAAGAATGGCCTCGATGCCTTTGACCGGGTCCCCTTTCTGCATCAGGTAGCGACCCCGGGCGAGATAGGCCA
>JAJFBI010000764.1 GCA_020697385.1 Microvirga sp.
GCTGATGTCGGCAATCTCGCCGCCGCGTTCATCGCGCACCTTGAGGACCGCCTCGGCGACCAAAGGCCGGAGCCCGGCGCCGTCGACGAGCTGCTCGCGTGTCGCCTCGTGCAGGTTGATCTTCGCCATCTATCGCTCCTGTCCTGTCGGCCTCCGTTGTGCGTCGCCGAAGGTATGGTGCAACGCAACAGGCCAGACTTGGAAATGGTTCCCCATCCTGGGAGCCGGAGGGCGCGACATTGGCAATGCCCTTATGCTGCCGAAGCCGCGGCCGCGCCGATCCGGGTGATGCTGGCCGTTCCCAGGTCTCGCGCATCCGCTCGCTTGCCATCCTGCTTCGGGCCCGGCTCGAGCTGCGGCCTCTTTGTTTCGATGCGCGGCCGTGCCATCCCGGATTAGACTTTTCCATTCTGCTCATAAAACGTCAGTGCCGTATGCTAGGGCCGCGAGTTACAAAGGTTTTTGTTACCTTGATCGATACCTGGGCTCGAATTTTGATCGCTAAATGAGCCGGCTGCCTGGGCCAGCGGGCCCTGCCAAGAACGAAGGCATTGCCGGGCTGGTAGTAGCGCCTCTAGCGTGACCTCACGAGCGAGGGACGTCAGGGGGAGCCAGATTGGCCAGGGCGAAGCGAAGGCGGAGCCGGCTCCGCCGGAGGGCGTGGAGATCGATGAACTCGAAGCGATGGTGCGGCGGGTCGTGGCCGAGGAGCTGCGGCCCGTGCAGGAGGCGCTCGCCCGGATCGGGACGGCGGCGACGCTACCGAGCTCGCCCGGTGGCAGTTCGGCGATCAGCTCGATGCGCGAGCGGATGCGGCAGCGCCGGGCCCGCTGAGCCCGTTACCGACTGGGGCGGAAAAAGGCTGATAAGGAAGCACCTTCTCCTTGATTACTATAGATTGCACGCCGAGCTGGACCCCTGGAGGCGCAGGGCAAGACTGTCACCCGATCCTGCGGCGATGGCGGGCCACGATCTCGAACATCTCGGCTTCGATGCCACGGGCCTCGAGCTGGTCCATGCGGTCGATGGCGTCGGCGGCGCTTGGGAATTCCTCGTCGAGCCCACGCCAGCTGACGACCCAGGTCGTCCGCCGCGTCGTGTCTCTCTCACCCAAGCTCTGAGCTGGGACCTGTGGTGCCGGTATGGCGAGGATGATCGTTTGTGGCGATGGCCGTCGATGCCTGTACTCTGTCACTCTAATCGCATCCAGCTGGCTGGTTGCCTCGGCAAGGGGGCTCTTGTCGGGCGGGAGGCTCCTGAGTTCGTCGGAGGTGGGGGTGTGTCTTAGGCAGCGAGCAATTCTTAATTCACAGTGAATTATTAGTTCTTGCTGTGCTGTTCTGCAAGAGCCCCGCTGCTCGGGACCCAGCCCCGAAGACGCGGTGAGATGGCACAGGGGGCGCTACGAACTGTCCCTATTGACCAAACTACGGCGGTAGCTCTGCTCAGGCTCACAACGGAGGGCTTCTCGGGCTCCGTTCGCGAGCCGCTGCACGTGCCTGGCGTACCCCGATCGCTACAGCGGCGTCGTCCCGCCGGCAGCCGCGCCCGGAGGTGGTGCCGCCGACGGCATGGTCGCGCCAGACGGCGTCTCGCTCGTCCTCGAGGTCAGGGGCGGCGGCTCCTGAGGCCTCGCTCGATGCGGCTGCCTGGGTCCGCGATCCTCGGCCGGCTGCCGCATGCCGAGCAGCAGCCAGCCGACGGTGACCGCAGCGATCACAGCCACTATCGGGTTCCGCTGCACGGCCCCCAGAAAGCGCTGCCCGCCCGGCCCGCGCATGTAGGCCAGCGCCTGGTCGAACGCCGCCTCGGGTGTCAGCCGGGCCTGGATGGCGGCGGCAGTCCTGCCAATCTCTGAGCGCTTGTGCTCAAGCTCGCGCTCAATGTCCTCTGCGGACCGGCCCGTCACGTCCGCCATCGCTGCACCTCCGATTTGGCGAGCTCCACGTCCCTCTGCACTGAATGAACGGTCCGTTCGGGCCATCCGGCCGAAGACCCGAGACTAGCCCGATAAAGGACCGTGCGAGACGGCCCTTACTTCACTACAAGTGGCGGCCGGGCCTAGCTCCCGAAGCTCGCCTCCTTGGAGTTGGTGTTGTAGACGCAGCGGCGCTCGCGATCCTCGCCTTCGCGCTCGCCCGTCATCGTGACCACGATCTGGTTTTCGCCCTCCTTGCTCACCTTGGCCTTGCTGTCGTCCCAGTCGCGGCCCTCGGCGATCTGCTTGCAGGCGGCCTTCGCTTCGCTCTCGTCATCCGCCCAGGCCGGAGGTGCGCCGACCAGCCAAGCCATGCCGGTCGCAGCGGCGAGGGCGAGCGCGCCCTTGCGGAAGGTCGTCACGGTCCTCTCCTATGTTCTTCTATCTACCACGATGCGCTCAGAAGCGCTGCGATCAGATGGAGCTTCTTCTCTGCTCTTTATAGATGCGCTCTGGACCGCTGTCTGCCCTCCTGCGGTGGTGTTCTTGATCAGCAGGATTGGCCCAAGGCCCCATTCAGCCCAGCATCTGTCGCGCGCTCGCATTCAACCACAAGATTTACAAATTGGCATTGGAGATTTCAAGGTGAAAGCCAAATTTAGGTATTCTTCTTCTTCTTAGGGGAACTCGGCGTTCTTGTGCGACATTCGGTTAATGGCCAAGGGCATGCTCGATGACGAGCCAGGGCTGTTCGGTTCTATGACTTGGGTACGCCGTAGGCGAGCAGGCGATCGAGGCTGAGCGCGTTGGTGTAGAGCGCCTCGCTCACGTTGCCGACA
>JAJFBI010000176.1 GCA_020697385.1 Microvirga sp.
GCCCTCACCTCGCCGTCGGCCTATCGCCTCATCCGTGCCGAAGCGCGCACTCCGGATGCCAACCGGACCCCGAACGTCGAGAACGGCCGCGTCCTGTTCTTCGCCGGAGGCTGCACCTCCTGCCATGCCGTTCCCAACAACGATGACAAGCTACGGCTCGGCGGCGGCTACGCCCTGAAGTCCCCCTTCGGCACCTTCCATGTCCCGAACATCTCGCCGCACAAACAGGATGGCATCGGCTCCTGGACGACGGCCGACTTCATCCGCGCCATGCGCGAGGGCGTGTCGCCGGATGGGCGCCATTACTATCCGGCCTTTCCGTATACGTCCTATCAGCGCATGAATGCGGAAGACCTTTCCGATCTCTTCGCCTTCATGCAGACGCTGCCCGTCGTAGAAGGCCGAGTTCGGGACCACGAACTGCCGTTCCCCTTCAACATCCGCCGTGGAGTGGGCCTCTGGAAGCTGGCCTTCCTCGATGGGCAGGTCTTCACGCCGGATGCATCGAAGCCGGTAAGCCTGAACCGCGGAGCCTATCTGGTGAACGGACCAGGGCACTGCGTCGAGTGCCACAGCGAGCGCAATGCTGCCGGCGCCATCATCGATGCGCGCCGCTTCGCGGGCGGCCCCGATCCGGAGGGCCGGGGGATCGTTCCCAACATCACGCCACACCCGTCCGGCATCGGCGGTTGGACCGTAAGTGACCTCACCACTCTGTTGAAAACGGGGGAAACGCCCAACTTCGACACTGTGGGAGGTCCGATGGGTGCCGTCGTCGCCAACACGGCCCAACTGCCAGATGCCGACCGTCAGGCCATGGCTGAATACCTTTTGTCCCTGCCGTCGAAGCAGGGCTTCAAGAAGCCCGAATAAGCTGTGGAAGAGCCTGGGGATGGGTTGAGGACAGTTCTCAATCCATCACGGCGGCTTTGAGGATGCAGACCATGGTGGCGCGGCCGGGCTTGTCGCCGATGCAGCGCACGGAATGCGGACGGTCGCAGCGGTAGCGCAGGCTTTCGCCGGCTTTGGCCTGCTGGACGACGCCGCCTACCTCGACCTCGAACTCGCCCTCGAGAACCGACAGGCATTCCACCGAGCCGCGCTGGTGGCTGTCGGAATCGAGAACGCCGCCGGGCTCCGACTGCACGTCGTACCATTGCAGCCATTCGATGGTCTTGAGCCAGCCGATGATGGCAAGCCGCATCTTGCCGTCCTCGGAGACGAGGATCGGCGTGTCGGCCTTGGACGACTTCTCGATGAAAGGCTCTTCGTCCCCTGAGGCCAGAACCCGCTCAATCGAGACGTCAAGGGCCTGGCTCAGCCGCCAGATGGTGGCCAGCGTCGGGTTGGTCTCGTTGCGCTCGATCTGGCTGATGATGGACTTGGCGACCCCGGACTGCTCGGCAAGCTCTGACAGGGACAGGTTGTAGGCTTTGCGCAGGCGCTGGATCGTCTTGCCCATGTTGCCGGACAGAACCTGCGCGCCCGTTTCCAGCTCCCTGCTCCGTTCTTTGCCCTCGACGCCCATCGCTGCCTCTGTTCTGAAAAACCGTACGCTCGTTCCTCAAAACGGTTGTGGGGTAATCGGCAGGGCGGGTCAAGCGCCGCCGAGGCATGGGCTTCCCTTGCTGGCGCTTTCAGACCCCCGGCCGCTGGGGCGAGGCCTGGAATTCCTTGGTGCGCAGCAATCCGAGCTGGTGTTCGCGCCACACGATGAACAGGCCTGTCGCCGCCACGATGGTGGCGCCGGTGAGCACGGTTGCGGTGGGCAGGTCCCCGAACACGAACCAACCGAACAGAAGCGCCCAGATCATGGTAGTGTATTCGAATGGGGCGATGACGGACGTATCCGCGAAACGATAGCTCTGGGTGAGCAGGATCTGCCCGATCCCGCCCAGGATCCCGGCAACAACGAACAGGGCCCAGTCCTGAGCATCGGGCATGCGCCAGCCCAAGACGATAGTGCAGAGGGAAAGGACTGACGCCAGTATGAAGAAGTAGAACACGATTGCGCCCGTCTTCTCGGTGGCCGTCAGGCGGCGCACCTGGATCATGGCTCCCGCCGAGCAGAAGGCGCCTGCGAACGCGCAGAGCGCCCCCAGAGTGGGGCCAGCCGTCAGGCCTCCGGCGAAGGTCTCGATTTTCAGGTAGGGCGAGAGCATGATCAGGACGCCCACGAAACCGACGCCGACGGCCGTCCAGCGATAGGCCCTGACCTTCTCATTGAGGAGCAGGGCCGCCAGGATCACGACGATCAGGGGCGAGGCGTAGCCGATGGCGATGGCGTCGTGGAGCGGCAGGTAGGACAGTGCCGCGAAGCCGAGATACATGCCGCTCGTGCCGATGAAACCGCGCTTGAAATGCCCGACCACGTTCTTCGTCCTGACCGCATTAATGAGGTCCCCCTGCCATTTGAGCCAGACCAGAAGCGGCAGCAGCGCGAAGGCCGAGCGGAAGAACACGACCTCTCCAACGGGGTAGCGGATCATCATCGTCTTGAGCGTCGCCGACATCATCGTGAAGACAAGGGCAGACAGGACTTTGAGGGATATCCCTAGGAGAGGTTTCACAGGAGGCGCATCGTCATGAGGCTGGCATGGGTGAGGGGGATGCAGACAATCACGGTCAGGCGGCCGCGTGAAGCCTCATTCAGGTCGAAAGCCCCTGCGCCGGGTGCATGGACCCGAACTCAAAGACCTCGTTCCGTATTGCGATGAGCCATGATGCCGAAGCGTTCTCAGGCTGTCCGGGGCTTTCTCGTGCGTGAGCGTATGTAGCCTAAAGGCGTAAGAACAAGCCATACGGACTGCGTCACGAAGGAGGCCAGGTTGAAATCGAAGATCAGTGAGTAAAGAACAAGAAGCGCCCCGATGCCATTGAGAAGAGCGTAACGCAGATCCTCCACTTTCAGAAAGCCAATCTGCAGCAGGCCGTAGGCGGACAGATAGGCTGCAACGCCCACGAGACCTACGATGTCAGGCACGCTCATCATGATCTCCGTTTGATCTGCAACGAAGCCTCTATGGCAAATCGCGCCGTGTTGGAATCGATTTCGTGCGCCGTCACAAATCTGCAGGGAAACCGTCATGGGGACGAGATCCGAATCCGGTTTAGCTGGATGCGATAAACTCGTCGGGGAAGCCAATGACCCAGGATGCAGATCCCATTCGCGTGCGAACGCTGTTCCTGTCGGACTTCCATCTTGGCACCAGGGGATGCCAAGCAGACGCGTTGCTCGATTTCCTCAAGGCCTACGATGCGGACACGATCTATCTCGTCGGCGACATCGTCGATGGATGGAAGCTGAAATCGGGCTGGTACTGGCCGCAGGCACATAACGACGTGGTGCAGAAGCTCCTCCGCAAGGTGCGGAAAGGAGCTCGGCTCATCTACCTTCCCGGCAACCATGACGAGTTCCTCCGTGATTATCTCGGCATCAGTCTCGGGGGCGTCGAGCTGGCGGATTACGCGCTGCACGAGGCAGCAGACGGCAAGCGCTACCTCGTGATCCATGGGGACCAGTTCGATCTCGTGGTCCGGCATGCCCGCTGGCTGGCGCTCCTCGGGGACGGCGCCTACACGGCGGCTCTCTTCGTCAACACCCATCTCAATATGATCCGGCGCCGGCTCGGGCTGACCTACTGGTCCCTGTCGTCCTGGGCCAAGCTGAGAGTCAAGAACGCGGTCAACTACATCAGCCGGTTCGAGGAACTGCTCGCCGCAGAGGCCGGGCGCCATGAAGCCGACGGCGTGATCTGCGGCCACATCCATCATGCCGTCATGCACGAGCAGTTCGGCGTGGCTTACGTGAACACCGGCGACTGGGTCGAGTCCTGCACCGCGGTGGTCGAGCATTACGACGGTTCCTTCCAGCTCGTCCGGTGGACGGACGTCCGGCTGGAAAAAACTGCGGAACAGAACGCAGTGACGCCCACGGTCCGCGAGAAGGCGGCGTGATGCGCGTGCTGATCGCCACCGATGCCTGGCGGCCCCAGATCAACGGCGTGGTGCGCTCGCTGGAGCACATGGCCGAGGAGGCGCCGCGCTTCGGCGCCGAGATCGTCTTCCTGACGCCGGAGCGCTTCCGCTCCTTTCCCATGCCGACCTATCCGGAAATCCGTCTCTCGCTGACGCTACCAGGGACCATCGCCCGCGTTCTCGACGAGGTTAAGCCCACCCACGTCCACATTGCGACCGAGGGGCCGATCGGGTTGGCCATGCGCCTCGCCTGCTCGCGGCAGGGGCGGGCTTTTACCACCAGCTATCACACGCGCTTTCCCGAATATGTTGCCGCCCGCACGCCGATCCCCGAAGCTTGGTCCTACAAGGCGCTTCTGCGCTTTCATCAAAGCGCCCGCGCCATGATGGTGAGCACACCCTCTCTTGAGCGGGAACTGACGGGACGTGGCTTCGGAAACATCATGCGCTGGACCCGCGGGGTCGACACCACTCTGTTCCGGCCGCGCAAGGAGCGGGTTCTGGACGCGGCGGCACCGGTCTTCCTCTATGTCGGCCGCGTTGCCGTGGAGAAGAACCTGGAGGCCTTTCTGAGGCTGGACCTTCCGGGCACCAAGGTCATCGTCGGCGATGGCCCTTCACGCCAGGAACTGGAGCTAAAGTACCCTGCGGTCCGCTTCCTCGGTCCGCTGACGGGTGAGGATCTCGCGCGGGTCTATGCCTCGGCGGATGTGTTCGTCTTCCCGAGCCTCACCGACACGTTCGGCATCGTGCTGCTCGAGGCGCTCGCCTCGGGACTGCCCATCGCGGCTTTTCCGGTGACGGGGCCTATGGATGTGATCGGCGCGTCCGGATGCGGAGTCCTCAAGGAGAACTTAAGGGAGGCAGCCTTTGAGGCGCTCGATATCTCAAAGGATCGCTGCCGGGCTTATGGGGAAACCTTCACCTGGCACGAGAGCGCCCGGCAATTCTTCTCCAACATCGAGACGGCCCACGCAGGGCCTTAGCCTTCGCTACATCAGGAGAGCAGGGTGGGGATGGAGGTGCCGGGCCTTCTCACCGTCGAAAGGGCCGGTTTCCAGCGAGACGGTTGTCCGTTCGATCTCGACCTTGTCGAGGTCGACCATGTGCTGGATCCGCCCTTCGAGATAGAGGAGCGTCTGGATCATCTGCCGGATGCGCTGTTCGGCGGCCTGCTGAAGTTCCGCCTCCGAAAGGTCTGCCAACCCGGTCACGGGGAAGGATCGCACCTCCTCCATGGTCTGCCGGATGGCAGCTGCCATCTCCTCAAGATAGGCCTTGAGGGGAGCCACCGTGTTCGCGTCCAGTGGCTTGTCCTTCAGTCGCTCCAAGGCCTCCAGCACGGCCAGAGTGTCCGCGTTGCGGTTGCGCCTCGTATATTCCTTCAGGAACCAGCGGCCGCGGGCAGTTTCCATGACGGCGGCTTCGATGGTGTCGAAATCCAGGTCGCCGAACGTGACGTCTGTCTCTTCATCGGGCATGGTGCCGGGATCCATCTGCGCCAGGGTTCTGATTCCACTCTCTCAACAGATGGGTCCAAAGCGGCTGCACGCTCAACCCCTCTAACGCTTTAGAGAGGGGGTCTTGCACCGTATTCTTGTTGATTTGCGCCATTTTCGACCCCGGAAGACCCCCTCGGCGATGCGTCCGCTCACTGCTCTCGAATTCCGGCTGGGCTCCCTTCAGGCCGCCAGCTTCACCAGCCATGGGATGTATCTGCCGTTCTTCCCACTCTGGCTGCAGAGCAAGGACCTGTCTCCGACACTGATCGGGTTCGTGGTTGCCATTCCCATCATCGTGCGCATCCTGGCGACCGCGCCGCTCATGAGCCTCGCGGATCGCTCCTTCGGGGCGCGGCGGCTTCTCCTGGCGAGCCATCTGGGTCAGCTGATCGGCTTTCCCCTGTTCCTGCTGAGCGACAGCAGCGTCGCGGTCATCGCCCTCGTGGCCCTCGTGGCCGTTGCGCAATCCTGCATCATTCCGGGCAACGACCTCGTCTCCACCAACGCGGTCCAGAAGCATCCCGGCTTGAACTACGGCCGGATCCGGGGTGCCGGCTCGGTGGCCTTCTTCGTGACCAACATCGTAGGCGGCTATCTTGTGGGTGCTTTCGGGGCGGATGCCGTGATCGTCGCCCTGACGCTCATCCCGATCTTAGGCATCGTCGCGACCCTCACGGTGGTTCCTAACGACATCCCCGAGCCCTCGGCCGAAGCTGAGCCCAGGAAGGACAGTGTACCTCCGAAGCTATCGACCATCCTCTGGATCGTACTGATCGCGGGTGCAGCGACCCAGGGCAGCCACGGTGCGCTGAACGCCTTCGCCAGCATCTACTGGCGCTCCATCGGCTTCTCGGACGAGGTCATCGGCTATTTCTGGGCCGCCGGCGTGATCACCGAGATTCTGGTCTTCATCTTCCTGGGCCGGGCAGTGGGGCGCGGATCAGGCGTGGGGCTCATCCTGATCGGGTCGGCCGCGGCGGTGGTCCGCTTTACGATCATGTCCCTCCAGCCCGGCATTGAGCTCATGTTCGTGCTCCAGGCCATGCATGCCCTGTCGTTCGCCGCAACCCATATCGGCACCATGGCGGCCCTGACGGCGCTCGCCCCGATGCAGGCC